>CAXMRH010000144.1:0-3560 GCA_964196045.1 uncultured Chthoniobacterales bacterium
GTCGAGCCGATCATCAACGCGGCAGAGAGTTTCTTGCACTCGCTATCTAGCTCGGAGCGCGAGTTGGTCTCGTTCGACGTCGACGATGACTACAGCTGGCGCTCATGGCACAACATGCACTTCTTCCTGATGCGCCATGGCTTACCGCTGTTCGACATGACCGTCGATCAGCGCGGAAAAGCGTTGGACCTGCTTCGCACGACCATGAGTGTGTCCGGTTACGAAAATGCCCGAGACGTAATGCGACTCAATGGCCACGCAGCCGACCTCACCGGAAGGCATGACGAATATGGAGAGCACTACTACTGGATCAGCATTTTCGGTAAACCATCGACGACTGAGCCCTGGGGTTGGCAAATCGACGGGCACCACCTGATCGTCAATTGTTTCGTTCTCGGCGACCAAATCGTGATGACACCTGACTTCCGCGGGTCAGAACCAGTGGAGGCCACGTCCGGAGAATTTTCCGGTACGAAGGTGTTCGCTGATGAAGAGGCACAGGGCCTCGAGCTGATGCAGAGCTTTGACGCAGCACAGCGAGCTGTGGCAACAATTTCCGACGCTCCTCCGCGCGAAGTAATCACTACCGCCCAGGTGGACAACCTCGTACTCGACGCCGATGGTGTGGCCTTCGCACAACTCACGTCACCTCAGCAGGACCACCTCGTCGATCTGATCTCGCTCTATACCAACCGCGTTCGTCCCGGCCACGCGGAAATCAGGCTCGCGGACGTCAAAAAACACCTGGGCGAGACTCGCTTTGCCTGGATGGGCCATTGCGACGATGAGAGTGCCTTCTACTACCGCATCACGAATCCGGTAGTGCTCGTCGAATTCGACCACCTACCTGGGATCATCTACGACAACCGCGAGCCCTCGCGGCGCCATGTCCACACCATCGTGCGAACACCAAACGGCAATGACTACGGCCGCAGCTTGCTGCTCGAGCACTATCGACACCACGACCACGTCGACCCCAATTCGCGCCATCGTCAGGCCGCGACTTGAGCAAGACACGAAGACCATAGAAAGAAATCAATGGGAAGCGAAACCTTCAGGGGGACTCAGTGAGCACATCACTTGCCATAGCGAATCAGTACGCGAACTATGCGACCGAATTGTCGTACGACGATCTGCCAGACGACGTCGTGGAACACGCCAAGAAGCTCATACTCGACATCATGGCCAATACGATTGGCGGCTACGAGTGGATGGAATCTGGGCCCAAGATCCTCGACGGCATCAGTCGGTTGAACCGGTCACAAGGAGGCGCCACAATTCTCGCAACCGGACAATCGATGGCTCCCGAGTGGGCATCGCTCGCAAATGGCAGCTTCTCGCACAGCCTCGACTACGACAATCACCACGCAAAGGGTGTGATTCACGCAGGTTCATCCGTGGTGAATGCGGCGTTGGCCGCTGGCGAAGAGAATGGTGCTGACGGAAAGGACCTGATCGTCGCTGTCGTTGTGGGTTACGAGATCGCGTGCCGCCTGGCCATGGCGCTGGGCCCACATTCGTCGCATGAAATGGGCTTCCATCCGACGGGAACGTGCGCGACGTTCGCGTCCTCGGCCATTATCGGTCGTCTACGTGGCGTGGAGCCAGGTGTGATCGTCAACGCGATGGGCCTCAACGGCTCGCAGGCGGCTGGCTCGATGCAATACATACTCAATGGAGCGTGGAACAAGCGGACGCATCCCGGGCTGGCTGCGCACAACGGTTTTGTTGCCGTGTCGCTCGCACAATCTGGGTTCATCGGTGCCGCGGAGGTCTTCGAGGGGGAGCAGGGATTCTTCCAGGGTTATGCACTTCGACCAACGCCAGACGAAGCAACGAAGACGCTTGGCTCGGAGTACGAGACCATGAATGTCGCCATCAAGCCGTTCTCGCTGTGCCGGTATACGCACCAAACACTCGACCTCCTGATCGATCTCGCGAACGAACGCGAGATCGACACCTCAGACGTGAGAAGCATTCTCATAGAGATGCCCACGTATGGAGTCCAGCTTTGTGGTTCGCCAATCGAGGCGAAGCGAACACCAACATCGCCCGTCGATGCACAGTTCAGCGGGCCATATGCAGCCGCTCTCGCGCTTACGGAAAAGCGCGCCGGTATGGATGTCTTCACCGGGGTCCTTGATCGAGGGCCGTCGGCGGAGTTCACGCGCCTGATGTCGGTCACCGACGTCCAGCAGGCTGACGACCTCGACGAGATTCATCCCGAGTTCTGGCCAGGTCGAGTGACGATCGACATCGGCGGCGAAAAGATCGAACGGTACGCCAAGCACATGCTCGGTGAGAAGGAGCGGCCAATGGCCATGTCCGGCGTGCAAGCCAAGTTCCGAGAGCTTGCTCCCAAGCACGGCGAGGATGTGCAAAAGGCGGTGTTCGGCATCGTCGACGACCTCGAAAACAGAAGTGTCGCCGAACTCGTCTCGCCGCTGCGTACGGAAACGACCAATTGAGGGTGGGAGGCTGACATGGCACGAGAGTTACGAACTGACCCGAGCGTTTGGATCGGGGACAAAATCGAACGTGATCCGAGCTGGATCATTCAACTGCAACCCGAGATGATCGAAGAACTCGAAGGACTTGTTCGTTCGACCGGGAAGCTCGATCTCCCATTTACAACGACAGATTTCGAGTTCGATCGATGTCGCTCGGTTGTCGATGAAGTCGTCTCGCTGCTCAGCCACGGACCTGGCCTCGCCCTCGTTCGAGGACTGCCACGAGATCGCTTCACTTCGGCGGAGTGCGAGAGGATCTACTGGGCGTTCGGGGTGCATCTCGGGTCACCTGTTCGGCAGAATTCCGCTGGTGATCGTTTGGGCCACGTTCGAGACACAGGAATGTCGGTCGACGATCCGAACGTTCGCGTCTATCAAACCAACATCAAGCTCGACTATCACGCCGATCAGCTTCCCGTCGATGTGCTGGGGCTCTTCTGTCTGCGCACAGCGATGAGCGGTGGTGCAAGCAAGATCGTGAGTGCAACCGCAATTCACAACGTGATCGCGGCGGAGCGCCCGGACCTTCTCGAGGTGTTGTACGAGCCGTTCAACGTCGACTGGAGAGGCGAGGAGGCCGAGGGAGAACAACCTTGGTATCAGATGCCGATGTTCAGCGTGGCGGACGGAAAGATGGCGTCGAGGTTCGCGTCTCTTGCGTACTTTCGAAGCGTCGACCGGTTTGGCACCGAGCTCAAAATGCGACCCGAACAAAGTGAGGCTTTGGACCTCGTGCAAGAGGTGGCGAATCGGCCTGGGATGGCGCTGAGCATGATGTTCGAAGAGGGTGACATGCAGTTCCTCAACAACCACGTCATGCTCCATGCTCGCGAGGCGTTCGAGGACGCTCCCGACCCCGAGCTTCGCCGTCACCTTCTGCGCATGTGGATCTCGTATCCGATGGAGAACCGGCAGTCACTGTCGCCTTTGCTCGCGGAAAGGTACCGTTACGTGGAAGCTGGCGGGATGCCGATCAAGACCAAGGGGTAGCGTTGGCCGAGAGCTTACTGGCGAGGGTGATCTCGATTCTTGAGGCACTCGTCGACGCTG
>CAXMRH010000145.1:0-10216 GCA_964196045.1 uncultured Chthoniobacterales bacterium
GCTCAACGGTTCAACCGTCATCATTCGACAACTTCAGGAGGAAGTCATGAACACATCGTCTCCGGCGATCATCAGTACTGGGCCGAGGAATGGGTCGAAGATCGTCAGTCTTCGCTCCTACCTCGCGAGCAATCCTGACAAGGCGGTGAGTGAGGACTCGCGTGCCACAGCGCGTCTCGAGGACGACTTCCGCTGTGAGGTGTCGGGGCCCTACGGCTCGATTCTCACGGACATGCCGAAGGGGCTGGGCGGCCTCGAGGAAGCTCCGAGCCCAGGATGGTTCATGCGGGCGGCTATTTCGTCGTGCTGCGCCACCGCGATCGCCATGCGATCCGCAGAACTCGACATCGAGCTCGCTCACCTCGAAGTTGATGCAGAGTCGACCTCGGATGGCCGTGGATTGCTCGGCATGGGAGAGATGCGTCCTGGGCCACTCCAACTGACCCTCTCGGTCACGATCAGCGCGCCTCATGCCACGACCGCCGAGATCACCAAGTTGATCGAATATGCGACTGATCATGCACCGGTGAGCGACGCATTGGCTTCCGTGACGTCAATCGAGACTGTCGTGAACGTCATCGGGTGATCGCCACGGGCAGTGGCCGCTCAAGTTAGCGAGGCGACATCCACCACCAGCCAGGCGCCTAGAGGTATTTCTTGGCGAAGTCGGCACAGGCTGTGCCGACGATATTGACGTGATCAGGATTGTCATACAGCGACATGTGTGAGGCGTCGCCGCCGACTTGGACAAGCTCTTTTCGCGGGCTCGGGATTGTATTGAACGAAGGCACTTCGAGTTCGGTCATCGTGATGTCGTCGAACCACGACGTCACCATCAACGTTGGCTGATGAATGATCCGTTGCATAAACGGGCGGACGTCGTACATCATTGCCAACTCGACGCTTCTGACCGTCGACCAATGTTCGTGGTTGGGCGCCACGGTTTCTTTGAACTTTTTGAAGACGGGCCAGGTCTCGGGCGAGGGCCACGCGGATGGCTTGTCGTGCGGATGAGCCGAATGGGCGATCGTGCCGTCCTTGCCGCTCAGGTATCGCGCGATCCGGTCTTGCTCGATGTGTTCCCATTGGGCCCGCATGCTCATATTCGAGTTTGCCCGCAGCGCCGTGTACCAACCATCGATCATCGGTACGACGGAGATGAGGATGCGCTGGCGCCTGTCCATGGACGCCACGGGAAAAACGTGGCCACCGGCATACGAGATGCCCCACACGCCGATCCGGTCATCCGCGACATCCTCACGCGTTGTCGCGTACGTGGTTGCGTTGATCATGTCGAAGATCTGGTCCCACGGTGAGATGTGCTGGCGCGGTTCGCCTTCGCTCTCGCCGAAGTTGCGGTAGTCGAAGGTCAGGGCTGCAATCCCTTGATCGGCGAAGTGTTGTGCATATTCCGGTTGAATGAGTTCCTTGACATAACACCATCCACCACCCATCACCATCGTGGGATATGGGGGTTCGACGTTGTCGGGCGTATAAAGATGCCCCTTTAACGTCAAACCATCGCTCATGAACTCGATGTCTTCGCGGGCCACTTCTGCCTCCAGATTTCAGGTTTTCAACGTTGTTCGGGCGGGGCGGTTACGTTCTTGTCACCACGGGAGCTCTGTTCCATCGAAGTTGAAGAATCGTCCCATGTCGTCGGGTGTGATGCCGTCGATCACCTGCCGAACCCCGGCCACTGACTGCTCGATGCTGTTCAGTGCGTTGGGCCCGCCCATATCTGTACGCGTCCAACCTGGGGAGATCGTCACCGTCGTGATTGCTCGTGTTGCGAGCCAGGCGCCCATGGATCGCATGAGCGAATTGAGTCCGGCCTTGCTCGTCCGGTAGGAATAGCGGCCAGGATCCTTCGTGAGCTCGATCGAAGCCAGGGTGGAGCCCATCATCACCACGATCGGGTTCGTGCCCGCTTCGAGATGATCGACAAACGTGGCCGTGACCCGTGCTGGAGACAACAAGTTGGTGCGCAAGACCTCGAGCCATTGGTCGAAGTCATAGTTCCTCAAATCGGGATCGTCAGTGCCTTCGTATGCACCCGTGCCATATCCTTCGCGGTCGACGATGCCCGCGTTGTTGATAAGGAGATCGATCGGCTGACCACGAAGCTCGTCGGATAACTTGCGGACGCTTGCGTCAGAATTCACATCGCACTGAACAACCTCGAGCCGTGCCGGATGTTCTGTCGCCAACACGTTCAGATCGGTTGCGTCCACCGGCTGTCGGCAGGCAGCGACCACTCGCCAGTCATCCTCGACGTATTGCCGGGCCAATTCGAACCCGATCCCGCGGTTAGCTCCTGTGATCAATACGGTCGGCATCAATCGCAACCTCGCACTCGGTTTTGCATGCGCCAATCATTGCAGGTTGACTCGCGGCACGGCGATGTCACAGCCGCCTTCTACGGTGAGAACACGTATCGAAGGATGTCGCCGCCTTCCGGAGAAACTCCGAATGAAAGTCAACCGTGGCGATCACACAATCCGACCTCGACCAGCTCCGAAATGAGTTCGACGCAAAACTTGCTCGTGTTACGGTTGAAAGCATGAACAGCGCGACCGCAATCGGTGCATACGGCGAGCGCTTCAACGCTGTGGACGCGCGTTTTGATGCTGTGGACGCTCGTTTTGATGCAGTGGACGCTCGTTTTAACGCTGTGGACGCGCAGTTTGCTGCCGTCGACGCGCGGTTCTCATCGCTCGAGGCACAAATGGACACCCGCTGCAGCGACATCGACCGACGCCTCGATCGAATAGACGGGCGGTCCGATCGGCTAGAGGCCAAACTCGACAACCGGTTCGGCTGGCAAACCGTGATGTTCACAGCGCTCGGCCTGCTCACCCTGTTTGGCGATGCCGTCCGAGGCGCAATCGGTTTCTAGCTCCTCTGGGACTAGCCCTTGCGTTTCTTCACCTCTGCGGTGATAGCGGGGATCATTTCGTGCAGGTCGGCGATGACTGCCCAGCCGGCCTTGGTGACCATATTGGCTTCGAGGTCGGTGTTGATGGCCAGGATGTTCTTGCTACCCATGGCCCCCACCCAGTGCTGGGTCGCACCTGAAATTCCGCTGGCGATGTAGATCGTCGGCGCAATGCGAGTGCCGGTCTGGCCGACCTGGTCGCTGTGCGGACGCCAGCCGTTGTTGGTAACCGCACGGCTGCAGCCGACCTTGCCACCGAGCTCGGCGGCGAGCTCCTCGAGCGGCGCAAACGCCTCCTCACTGCCAACGGCACGTCCACCACTCACCACGACCGGAGCGGTGGCGAGGGTGATGCCTTCGCTCAGGACAACACGGTCCTTGATGACCGACCGCGTCAAAGCATCGTCGATGTCGACAGCCACCTCGGACACTGCTCCAGCAGCAGCCGAGGACGATGCCTCGACCGTGTGCGGTGCCATGCTAATCAGCTTGGTGTCGGCGGTGAGCGTGGTCTCCTCGTGGAGCGCTCCGCCCCACTGGGCTCGCGTCATCGAAGACACGTCGGGCGACACGTCGATACAGTTAGCCACGAACGGCAGATCCATCCGAGCCGCGACCTGAGCGATGAGCTCGTTGCCACGATCGGTTCCACTAGCCATGACCACGGCCGGGTTCGCCGACGCGGCGAGTGCGACGACTGCCTGGCCCCAGGCCTCGGGGTTGTAGTCGCCAAGGTTTGGCGAGGTGAGGTGATGCACGGCTTCGGCGCCGTATTCGCCGAGCGAGGCCAGCGCCAGGTCGGCACCGTCGCCCATGACGACAGCGTGTACGGGAAGACCCAGGCCAGCGGCGATGCCGCGGGCCGAGGTGAGGGCTTCGAGCACAGCGTCGGGCACGTGGCCACGATCGTGTTCGACAACAACAAGAACAGCCGTCATTCGATTTCTCCAAGACGTTTCACTAAAGCACCCCAAGTTCTTCGAGCAGGTCGACAACTGCGGGCGCAGCATCGGGGCCTGTCCCCAGAATCACGGTTTCGCTCACTTTTTCGGGAGGCGACACCAAACGAACCTGTGCCTGTCCCCCAGGTTCGGCTTCGGCCGGTTCAACGGCAGTCAGCTCGGCCTTCTTTGACGCCAGCCGTCCACGCATGGTTGGGTACCGAGGCAGGTTGATTCCTTCCTTCACACCAACACACGCAGGCAACGGCAGCTCGTAAACCTCCATACCACTTTCGACCTCACGGCGGGCGATGATGTGCCCATCAGCGGTCTCGGCTGAGCCGTCCTGCCCTTCGGGCAGCTCGAGTCCCTTGATACCGTTGACCATGGGGCGACCCAAGGCATGGGCAACACGGACACCCACCTGGAAACCACCCGAATCGGCGCTCTCGTTGCCGAAGATCAGCAAGTCAAAGGCGCCATCGGCTTCCTCGAGCTCGCGAATGGCGGTGGTGAGCGCTGCGGCGGTGCGCTGCGGATCCCACGGGGAGCCATCGGTCGGCACCAACACCATCTTGGCGACACCAACCGAAATCGCCGCACGCAGCTGCTCTTCGGATTCGGCGCCACCCAACGACATGACCGTCACCTCTCCCCCGTGCTTCTCGATGAGCTGCACGGCGGCCTCAACACCACACTCCTCGTGCGGAGAGATGGCGTGACCCAGGTTCTTGTCGTCGACGTACTGTTCGTCTTCGGTGATGTTGATGCGAGCACCGGGGGCCGGTACACGCTTCACGAGTGCGAGGATCCGCATGGTCAGCCCTTGAGTCGCGTGTTGTCAGGATCGAATGCCGACCCGGTGCCCACAACGGTGCACGGGAACAGCTCGTTCATGTACATGACCTTGAGCTGGGTGCCGGGCTCGGCGTACTGCGACGGCACATAGCCGAGCAGCAGGTTCTTGCCCACGCTCGGGCCGTAACCCGCTGTGGTCACCCGGCTCACACGGCCATGACCGTCGAGAATGCGCTCGCCATCAACGGTGAGGATCGGCTCGTTGCCACCCATCATCCAACGCTTGCGGCCCCGGCTGTCGGTGTTGTCGTCGACGGTCAGCGTCACACAATGTGTCTCGGGATCGCCGGCTTCACGAGCGGCCATGTAGGCATCCTTGCCTATGAAGTCGGCTGCTTTGACCTTCGGACGGGCCAAGCCAGCCTCTATTGGGTTGTACTCGCTCTCGAGCTCGGCGCCCATGAGGCGGTAACCCTTCTCGATACGACCGGTCACGGCATACACGCCCATACCCGTCGGGCGCAGACCGTGATCCTTGCCGGCTTCCATGATGGCGTCCCACAGTGCGGGGCCGTTGTCCCAGCCGGTGTAGATCTCCCAGCCGGTGTCGCCCACGTAGCTCACCCGGAACAAGGTGACCGGAATGCCGGCAACCTCGATATTCATCACCGAGCCGTAGGGCGAACCTTCGTAGCTGAGGTCGGCATCGGCGAGGCTCGACAGAATCGCGTGAGCGTTCGGGCCCCAGAGACCAAGTGTGGTCGTGGTGCGGCTGAGGTTGGTGAACGTGACCGACTCGTCTTCGGGCAGGTACTTCTTGATCCAGTGCTCGTCGCGGCCACCATCGAAGGCGCCGGTGACGATACGCACGGTGTCTTCACCGGTCTGCATCATCGTGAGGTCGGAGTGGAAACCGCCATCCTCGTTGAGCCATGGGGTGTAAGCGCTGGTGCCAAGGCCCTTGCATACCTTGTTCACTGCGAGGTACTCGGCGAAGTCACATGCGCCGGGGCCCGACAGCTCGAACACCTGGAAGGCGCTCAGGTCGAACAGGCCAGCGTTCTCACGCATGTTGAGGTGTTCGCCGTTGACGATGGGGCTCCACCAGCGGTTGTCCCACTCGACTTCGCGCTCGGCGAGGTCATAACGCTCGACCAGGTCGGCGTTGCTGGAGTACCACTGCGCACGTTCCCAAACCCGGGCCTGGAAGAACATGGCGCCGAGGGCTTCCTGGCGGCTGTAGTACGGGCTCTTCACGAGATCGCGGCGGCCCTCCCACTGCTCTGCGGGGTGCACGATGCCGTAGGTCTTGATGAAGTGCTCGTCGGCGCGAGCCCAGATGTGGTCGTCGCCACGCTCTTCTGGGTAGAAGCGGGCCAGGTCAGATGCGTGCGGGTCGATGACGCGTGGGTAGCCATAGGTCATCCACTCGGCCACGACCTGAGCCATACCCGGGCCTTCTTTCACCCATACGGCCGCTGCCGACCACATGTTGCGAACCTCGACGGTCTCGCCCAGGCACGGCATCGCGTCGGGCGTAAGGCTGAGCAGACCGTTGATGGCGTACTTGATCTCGGCGTCGCCGAGGAAGTCCATCAGCTCGATTGCCGTTTCCATCTGGTCATCGAAATCATCTGGGGTGAACGGCATTTCGGTCGGGGTGAGGGCAGCTTCCTCGTTGGACGGAATCTCGTCTGGGTGGTGCAGGATCGCCCGGTGACCGTACGAGCCGACCTCCATGCTGCCAGAGCTCTGACGCTCGTAGCAGAAGGTGTCCATGTCACGAACGATCGGGTAGCCAATCTCGTTGTTGGTCTCGGCCAGGATGTCCATCGGGCCAACGTCGGCCATCTGGTGCACTGCGGGCACGAGGGGAATGGTGGCGCCGGCCATATTGGCCACCCGGTTACTCCACACGCCACAGGCAACAACGACATGGTTGACCTCGATGCGGCCACGACTGGTGACAACGGCGCTGACCTTCTTCTGACCGTTCGGGGCATCGGTGGTTTCGACGTCTTCGACCTCGGTGTTGGCGAAGACCTGGAGAACACCCTTTTCCATCGCCTCGTTGCGAAAGAGTGTGCCGGTGTCGAGCGAGTCGACCACAGACACCGTTGGGCAATGGAAACCGCCCATGATGACGTCTTCGTTGATGAATGGAACGATCGCTTTGACCTCAGCCGGGGTCAACATCTCTGCCGGTACACCCCAAGCCTTGGCGCTGGTCATGCGACGATCGAGCTCGTCCATACGCTCTTGGGTACGAGCGACCTCGATGCCGCCACTGTCGACGCTGCGGTCGAGATCTCGGTACTGGTTGGCCGACTGCACACCGAGGAGAGCCATCTCCTTGTTGTGATCGACCGGAAAGATGAAGTTCGACGCGTGGCCAGTCGAACCGCCGGGATTCGGGAGCGGGCCCTTGTCGATGAGGACGATGTCCTCCCAACCGAGGCGGCTCAGGTGACCGACGAGGCAACTGCCGACGATGCCGGCGCCGATGACGACCACATTGGCCTTTGCTGGGAAGGCCTTGCTACCGATATCGCTCATTGTGCTCTCCTTCGCTGCGCACTTCTGGCGCAGATCCTTCGACGGGCGAAGTTATGATAGACGTCTGATATATCACTCGTGTATCATCGAAGACTACGCACGAAATCTCTGTCGTGCAAGCAAGAAAGTTAGCCACTTTTCATGAGCACGATCGACGATCTGACGAGCGCTGAGGGCACCGAGCCCGAGTCACTTGGCGAGCAGGCGTACATCGCCCTGCGCCAGAAGATCGTGCGCCTCGACTTCGCCCCCGGCGACGTGCTGCGTGAAGACGAACTTCGGGTGTTGCTGGGCATTGGCCGGACGCCCATTCGTGAAGCCCTGCAACGGCTGCAGCGGGAACATTTCGTCACCGTGATCCCCCGCCGCGGCATGTTCGTCAGCGGTATCGAGGTGTCCGAGTTATCGATGTTGTTCGAGACTCGGGCGGTTTTGGAGCCCTATGCAGCTCGGCTCGCCGCGTTACGTGGCACGGATGAGCAGTGGGACGACATGGAGGCCACTTTGGCTCGGACCGTCGACCCGTCGCTCGACGATGAAGATCAACTCGCGCTGGATCGCCGCTGCCACGAGATCATCTGGGCGGCATCGGGCAACCGATTTCTCCTCGACACCCTGGACATGCTCTACGCCCAAAGCGACCGTCTTTGGCACCTCTACCTCGCCGACGTATCCGACATGCAACACGCCGTCGACGAGCACCAGGCCATCCTCGGCGCCTTGCGCTCGGGTGACGGCGATGCCGTGGCCGACCTCCTCGAAACCCACGTTCGCGGCTTCGACACCCAAATCCGCGCGGCGGTTACCGCCCGGTTAGAGGCCCCTCTGGCTCAATAATTCGGCGAATACCGAGCCAACCCGTGCACATCTGACCGACTTCGCTCGGTATTCGACCCAGGATCGTTGTGTCACAGTGCGTGCGTATCTTGTGCTAATGCACTCAGACGAAAGCCTTCGGGCGCTCGTCGCGATCGCAGCCTCCCGACACAACACATTCACTTCTTCTGAGGCCGCCGAGCAACTCGTTTCCGCACAACGACTACGCCGACTCGATCTTCGAGGCGAAGTTCGGCGCTTACATCCACGCGTCTGGGCCTTCTGCGCGTTGCCGAACGGGCCCCGGCAGTCCTTACTCGGATCAAATCTCTCGCTCGCGAACACGTGTGCCACCACTACCTCGGCGGCGTGGCTACACGGCTGGCTCAACCTTCCACCCATCCCTCAGCTGTGGACGTCGGCGACCTATAGCCGTAACCATCCCGTGGCCGACCTTCGGCGCTGGGCGCGAATCGAGCCGAAGCGGGACATCACGGTGGTCGACCACATCCCGACCTTGAGCAAGGCGGCCACGTTGTGCTCGCTCGGGCCGTATGTCGACGAACTCACGCTCGAACGCTGCCTCGATGAGTTCTTGCGCACGGAGTCCGTTCGCTGGCTCGAACGTGTGGTGGCCAAGCTGGTCGCGCTCCCCTGGCTGCCACCGATCGTCTTGCAGCACCCGGTCACAGTCGACGGCCGGAGCTATCGGATCGATACGGCTTGCCCCGAGCTCATGCTCGGCATCGAGGCTCACAGCCGAAGCTTCCACTCGGGCCGCGGCAAGGAAGACGCGGACAACGTACGAGATCTCCACCTCGGCACCGCGGGGTGGGAGGTCCTCTACGTGACTCACGCACAAACCAAGGACCCCGAGGCGTTCATCGAGCTCTTCTCGAAGATCGCCGCCACCCGAGCCGAGCAACTCGGTCTCCGCCTTTCAAAAGCCGGATGAGCGAGATTGACTACAGACCCATTCTCAGCCGGCCGACACTCCGGTATGACCGTCCCACGCCGAATTGCGGTTGGACCCATGTCCGCGGCGATCACCCGTTCGTCACTCTTCGCGATTCTCGCGGCGGGCGTCCTCGTGGCTTCCTGTGGCGGCAGTTACGGCGAGGGCGACTTCACCGAGATCACCAGCACCATCGAGTCATTCATCGCTGATCAGAACCTCGAAGGAGCGGGGCTGATCATCGTCGAACGAGATGACGGCGTGGTCTATCACGAACACTTCGGGACCTTCACCGAGGACCGGGACAGCCTGGTTGCATCGTCATCGAAGATGATCTCTGCGGGAGTGCTACTCACGCTCGAAGAACAAGGCCTGCTCGACATGGACGCACCGATCGAGGGCCAAGTCGACTGGGCGGTCGGCAACCCTGACATCACGCCCGCACAGCTCATCTCGAACAGCTCTGGCCTCGTCGGCCTCGGACCCGACCTGGTCTACGCCCCCTACTCCTGTCAATGGGGCGCGGAGGGGTCGCTCCAGGAGTGCGGTGAAACCGTGTTCACCTCCGCCGAAGACGATGCCAACCAAATCCCTCCCGACACCCAGTTCCGCTACGGCGGCGCACAATGGCAGGTCGCCGGTGCCGTGGCCGAAGCGGTGTCCGGCAAATCCTGGGAGCAGCTAATCGACGAGATCTACGTCGGGCCGTGTGGCGCCGACTCCCTCGGTTATGTCAGCCTCGGCCCGCTCTTTGACGTCGCCTTCGGCTACCCGACCGCGTTTGGCGGCGACCCGAGCAACGTGCCCGACTCGGCGAACCCGAACATCGAGGCGGGCGTCCACATCAGCACCGGGGACTACGGCAAGCTCCTCCTCATGCATCTTCGCGGCGGAGCCTGCAGCGACAACCAAGTCCTGTCCCAGGCATCGCTCGACACGATGTATGCCGACCGAACCGCTGCGGCGTACGACGGAAACGCATCCGGACCAACCGTCGGGTATGGCATGGGCTGGTGGATCGATCGCAATACCGGGCGCATCAGTGACGGCGGAGCGTGGGGCGCAGTCCCGTGGCTCGACCTCGACGACGGCTACGGCGCGTACATCGTCCTCGAAGCCGACACCCAAACCGGCCAACGGTTGAAATCCGAGATCGAAGACCTCGTGCACCGGGCCGTCACCGGCACGTGACGCAAGCTAGAGAGGCGGCTC
>CAXMRH010000146.1:0-9227 GCA_964196045.1 uncultured Chthoniobacterales bacterium
GCGCCGCACGCGATCAACCTCACCGGCGTCTTCGGTGTTCTGACCAACGTGGCCTGGACAACGGTCGGTCCTGTGCTTCCAGATCAAGTCGACCGACTTCGTTCGGCTGTTGCCGCGGACGGCCACAACGTCGGAGTCAACGGACTCGACAAGTTCCCTCGGATGCTCGACTACGTCGTGCCTAGTGGTGTTCGAATCGCGAACTCCAATCGTGTCCGCCTAGGCGCCCACCTCGCCGAGGGAACGACAGTGATGCATGAAGGGTTCGTCAACTTCAACGCAGGAACACTCGGCTCCTCGATGGTCGAAGGGCGGATCTCCGCTGGGGTCCTCGTTGGTGCGAACTCTGATATCGGAGGCGGGGCGTCGATCATGGGAACCCTGTCCGGGGGAGGACAGGAGACCATTTCATTGGGTGAGCGGTGCCTACTCGGAGCAAACTCGGGACTGGGCATCTCCCTCGGTGATGACTGCATCGTCGAGGCAGGGCTCTACCTGACCGCCGGAACAAAAGTCACGTTGCCCGACGGCGATGTCCGTTCGGGCAGGGAGCTGTCAGGAGTGTATGGCCTGCTGTTCCGACGCAACTCGATGACCGGAAAGGTCGAGGCTGTTCCGAACGCGAACGTCAAGTGGCAGGGCCTCAATGAGGCCCTGCACCGGAACTAGGCCGTCCCCGTTCGACCGAGCAGGCTCGTAGCAAACTCGGGGTTAACGGATTGCATCTCCGGAAGTCATATCGAAGTAGTGGAAACGACCCGCATCGATCACGAGCTCGATGTCGCTGCCGTTCTTGACGGGCGAACGTGGACTGACGCGGGCCACGAACGTTGCCGTCTCGTGGTCGGTCGATAGACCAGCTTCTGCTTCGTCATCGATTGCGTCGGCCACGATGTATGGCACTGCGTCGAGGCCGAAGTGCACGATGATCTCGGAGCCGAGGGATTCGACAAGTCTGGCCGACGTCGTGAACGTCCGCTCGGGCGCGGCTTGGTCCAAGGTCGTGCTGTCTTCCATGTCCTCAGGACGGAGACCAACGACGACCTTCTTGCCGATGTAGTCGGCCAGTGTGGCTCCTTCTGCTGACGGAACGGCGATCGACACGCTGCCAAACGTCACGATGGGGCTTGCCGGTGTCCCGGACAGTTCGCCCTCCATGAGGTTCATCGACGGTGATCCGATAAACCCAGCAACGAACACGTTTTCGGGGGAGTCGTACAGATCCTGTGGTGAGTCGACCTGCATCAGGTAACCCTTGTTCAGCACCGCCACACGGTCGCCCATGGTCATGGCTTCGACCTGATCGTGAGTCACGTAGAGCGTGGTCACGCCGAGGTCGCGCTGGAGCGAGGCGATCTCTGCACGCATGGCAACACGGAGCTTGGCATCGAGGTTCGACAGCGGCTCATCCATGAGGAAGGCCTTCGGCTGACGAACGATTGCTCGACCCATGGCAACGCGCTGGCGCTGACCACCCGATAGCTGGCCGGGCTTCCGGTCGAGTTGGTCGGTCAGATCGAGAACCGTCGCGGCCTTGCTTACCCGGTCTTGAATTTCAGCTTTGGGAAGCTTGGCGAGCTTGAGGGCGAAACCGATGTTGTCCGCAACCGTCATGTGGGGATAGAGCGCATAGTTCTGGAACACCATCGCGATGTCGCGATCCTTCGGCTCCACATCGTTCACCACTCGATCGTCGATCGACAAGGTGCCCGAAGAGATCTCCTCGAGGCCAGCAACCATCCGCAGCGCAGTGGACTTACCGCAGCCCGACGGACCAACCAAGACGAGGAATTCGCCATCAGCGACATCGATCGAAAGATCGAACGTTGCCTGAAATCCGTTCGGATAGATCTTGTTGATCTTGTCCAGTTTTACAACTGCCATGAAGCCCCCGTTTGTAGATAACTAGTTTTACTCGAAAAATCATCAATGATGCCAGTTTGGCGGATCTCGATGTTCACCACGGTGCGCAACGGCTATCGCTGTTCAAGATGGATCAAAATCGCGGATTCTGGGTCCAGTGCTGGCAGCTGCACGCCGAAGGAGGACAGAACGTCTCCCGGCACCGACCGGGCTGGATCTCGCGTCCATGCAGGTTGGTAGCTCGCCTTGCCGAGAACGGTGTCCGCGAGCAGGAGGAGAGAGACATCGTAGCTGGCCTTTTCATCGAGGCCAGGAAACCGAATTCGCTCGGGCGTAGCGTTTCGCGCGAGAAACAATTGCGCAACCGAGAAGACCGCTTCTGTTCGGTCAGTGGCGACGATACCTGAGATATGCAAGCCAGGGTCTGCCGCGTCGACATGCCACACCGTTCCGCTATGCAAGAGCTCGCGATGACGTTTGTGCAGGGCCACTGCTTCTGCAAGTTGCGCGCGCTCAGACTCGCTTGCTTCGAGCAGATTCCACTCGATCCCGAAATGGCCGAAAAACGCTGATGTGGCTCGGAACCCCAGGCTGTGCCGCCGCCCGGAGGTATGTGAGCGTCCGGGGCCCACATGGGCACCCATGACTTCCGGCGGAAATAGCCGCATGAATCCGCTCTGGATTCGCTGACGCTCGAGCGCGTCGTTGCTGTCGCTCGTCCACACTCGGTCGGTTCGTTCCAAGATGCCGTAGTCCGCTCGCGCCCCACCCGAGGAGCAGCTCTCGATGTCGACCCCTGGGTGGTTCGCCCTGAGCGAGTCGATCAGGCGATACACGGCGAGCGTCTGGGAATGCGCGGCAGCTCGTTCGCCCGAGGCTGGTTGCGTCAGGTCGCGATTCATGTCCCACTTGAGGTATGAGACATCGTGGTCGGCCAGAAGGCGGTCCAGGTGTTCGAAGAGATAGTCGAAGACTTCTGGTTTGGTCAGGTCCAGCAGCAACTGGTTGCGGCTGAGGATTGGTTCGTACCCCGGTACGCCGAGGACCCAATCCGGATGGGCGCGGTACAGGTCGGAGTCCGGGTTGACCATCTCCGGCTCCACCCAGATTCCGAATTCCATCCCGAGTCCTTTGATGTGGTCGATGAGTGGTTCGAGGCCGTCGGGCCAGACCGTCGCATCGACCCACCAATCGCCGAGGCCGGCCGAGTCGTCGCGACGCCCGTGGAACCAGCCATCGTCGAGCACGAAGCGTTCTGCCCCGACATCTGCAGCTCGGTCCGCCAAAGCCCTCAGCGTGTTGAGATCGTGGTTGAAGTAGACGGCTTCCCAGGTGTTCATATGCACTGGGCGCGGTGAGGTCGGCTTTGGATGGTTAGGCCGACCTCGCAGATGGCGATGGAACGAACGGCTGACTCCGTTCATACCCTCGTCGCTCCAGGCCAGATAGACCTTCGGCGAGACGTACGACTCGCCGGGGCCGAGCTTCAGCTCATCTCCCAGCAACACTTCGCCGAGCTGCAACACGCGTCGGCCGTCGGTGAGAACCTCGGCCCGAATAGCAGCATTTCCTGACCACCCGAGGTGTGCCCCCCAGACACGTCCGGTCTCGTTAGTGAACGCTGCCTGACCGGCGAACACCCACGGTGGTTTGTCGTGTGATGTTCGGCCTCGTCGGTTTGCGATCTCGACAGCGCCGACGCGCCACGGCAGACGTACCTCGTGGAATTCGTGCACCCAGCGGCCTTCGGGAACTTGAAGCTCGGTGATCTCGGGGCTCACTGGGACGGTCACGCTCATTCGGTTGAGCACGTAGTCGACTTCGCCGTCGTTTCGGAGTTCGACGCTGATCGTGACGACGCCCTCGAGCCCGAGAGTCAAACGAGTTACCGCTGTCAGCTGGGCTCGGGGATCGTTTCCGGTGCAGACCAAAGTCGATTCATCTTCATTCTCGCAACTCGCGAATTCGAACCGCGGAGACCAGGCAGATCCGTCCGTGCGGCGGCCGTCAATACCCGGTTGACCCACCCAACCGTCGCTCTCGACCGGAAGAACTGTGGCCGGAGCCTCGTTGCCGAGAGTGGCGTCGGCGATCGACCGATCATTCAAGAGTTCGATCGTGTCCAGCTCACCGCTGAGCGGACGACCGAACCAGACAAGCTCGGGAACTCCTGTCGTCGCGTCGACAACAAGTTGCCGGCGTGAAGTGGTGAGGGCATGCAGGGTCACGTCGACGGCTACTTGATGCCTGACGTGGCGACGTTTTCAACGAAATATCGCTGAGCGAGTACGAAGACCGTGAACGGGATGGTCACCGAGAGAACAATCGCGGCGAACACAAGGTTCGGCCCCTCGCCAGCTTGTCCATTCAACGTTTGAAGCGCAAGGGTAAGCACGAAATCGTCCGAGTTGCCGAGGTTGATGGACACCAACGGCCAGATGAACGAGTTCCACGCATAGAGGAACGTGAATGTCGAGAGTGTTGCGATTGCTGGCCACGAGAGCGGCACGTAGATCTTCCAGAGGATCGTCCAGCGGCTCGCACCATCGATCCGCGCGGCTTCTTCGAGTTCGCTTGGAATCGACACGAAGAACTGTCGAAGCAGGAAGGTCCCGTAGGCGTTGAACAAGAACGGCCACACGAGTGACCCGAGGCTGTTGACCCACCCCAGACTCACCATGAGCCGGAAGAGCGGAACGATCAGCACGATGAAGGGGATCATGATCGAACCGATGTAGGCAACAAAAATCTTATCGCGACCGGGGAACCGCACCCGGCTGAACGCAAACCCACCCATGATCGACGTGAAGAGGGTGCCACCAACGATGAGGACCGTGACCAGGATTGTGTTCGTCAGCGATCGATCGAAGTTGCTCACCTCGATGATTTCCTCGAAGTTATTCCATTGAGGATCGACGAACTCGTCACGATTGGCCGTTCGAGGCACGGCAAACGTTTCGATCGATGCATCGTCGACGGCCACGAAACGTCCGACAGAGGTCTCACGTACCAACGCAAGTTGGCGGATTTCGTCGCCAAGTGTCACGTCGTACATGGTGGCCGGCGACCCATCGATGTCGATTGTTCCGGCGGTCTCTTCGGCAAATTCGAGAGGCCAGGCGATCTGGTCGCTCTCGTCTCCGCCCTCAGTAGTGAACAGGCCAGCGGCGACGCCTGTTTCGGCAAGGTAGACGGTTGTTTCTCCCTGGCCGGGAGTTTCGATGCTGAACAACTCTTCTTCTTCACCGTTGATCACATCGACAGAAGCGGATCGCGGAAGGAACTTCGGCGGGTACCGGAAGGTGTCTTCAGGTGTCTTGAGCGCACCCGCAACCATGAAGGCGAAGGGGAACAACATGATCAGGGCAACGCCGATCAGCGTCGCGTATACGGCCCCTCGGCCGAGGATGGTACGCACCAGGCGCAGCCGCCGGTCCGCTACTCGTTGCTCAGCCATTATTTGGCCCCCAGAACTGCGTCATCGTCGGCTCGTCGGAAATACAGCAGGGTGATGCTGAATATGAGAATGAAGAGCGCCCAGGCGACCGCCGATGCGTACCCGATTTTGAACTGCTGGAATGCGTTCTGATACAAATAGACGACCGGGGTCAGCGTCGAATTGTTTGGGCCGGCTGGCGATGATGGAGCCTGCAGGATGAATGGTTCGTTGAACATCTGCAGTGCAAGAATCGTGGAGGTCGCAACGACGAAGACGGTCGTGGGTTTGAGCAGCGGGACGGTGATGTAGCGGAATCGTTTCCATCCAGTCGCTCCGTCGAGTCTCGCCGATTCATACAGCGTGGGGTCGATCGACTGCATTCCAGCAAGGAACAACACGATGTTGAAACCCATCTGTTGCCACGCGAAGAGGATGATCAGGGCAAACATGGTGATGCTGCTGTCTGAGATCCACTCGGGCTGAGCCGCATCGAACTCCGTGCCGAAGACCGAGTTGAAGGCATCGGTCGAACGAAGTATGGCGTAGTTCAGAAAGCCGACCGTCGAGTTGAAAAGTTGCTTCCAGATAAGCGTGACGCCGACGACGCCCGCGATGGAGGGCAAGAAGTACACGGCACGGAAGAGCCGGACGCCCGGGATCTTCGAATTAAGCAGGCCTGCCAAGAGCAGCCCAGGGATGACTGCAGCGGGAATTGCGAACAGGCCAAAGAACAGGATGTTCCTGATCGACTTCAGGAAGAGATCGTCGGACAACAGATCGACGTAGTTGTCGAAGCCGACGAACTTGGCATCGGTAAGCCCGTCCCAGTCGGTGAACGAGATGAAAAGTGAGGCGACAAGGGGACCGGCGAAAAAGGCGAGAAAACCGAACATGTTTGGGGCAACGAAGAGCAACCCATCCATCGTCTCGTTCTGATCAGAGGTCGTCCCGAAGAACAACGCTGCCTCATGCGACCAGAGCAGCCGAGTAAAGACGATCGACCCGATTGCCACTATTGCGTAGGGGAACACATCGCCCCAAACGAGCCGCTGGGCCAGCTCGATGAGACCAGGGATTAGGTTCATGAACAGCAAGAGCACCGCGAGACCAAGGAACATGATCCATCTCGACAGCCTGATCAGTTCCTGGTTCGGGGTCTCGCCGCGATTCGCAAACCCGGAGAGCAGCCAGCCAACCACCGCGATGAGCGCCCAGGGCGCCGCACCGTTGAATTGTTCGCCGGCAGAATCGAGGCCGGTGAACAGGTGCATTTGGTTCATAGCGATGAACGTGAAGACGACTGCTCCGAGGCCATCGAGGACGAAACCGGCCAAACGTCCGCTGTGCACCCTGGCCAGGATGCCGCGTATCGCGACCATGCCGAGTAGAGCGGCGAGCACGAGGGTGATGAACAACCCCCACCGCACGAGTGGGCTCAGCGAGTCGTCTGCGATGGTGACGATCGCGCCTATGGCCGATCCAATCGTCGTTGCCCCACGCCAGACGAGCAACGGCAAGAACCACTTCGGTCTGCTCTCGCGTTCAGACAAATCCCCCGACATTGCAGTCATCACTGCTGTCCCCCTGATAGCTAAAATTCAAAAAGTACATCTTTGGGTGGCCCACCACTCGATGGGCCACCCAAAGCGTGTCAGATCAGCCGAAGGCTGGTTCTGTTTCAGTGCAGATGTTTGCTTCGAAGTCTTCGATGTCTCGATCGCCTGTCACAACAGCGCCGATTTCGACGTTTGTCAGCGCGTCGAACTCAGGCCAGCTGCCGGCCCACAGTGGGCCTTCCGTGGTCGGGTTGTTCGAGACGCCGTCGATGAATGCCTGGTTGTTGGCAGGAGGCGAGAAGCCGAGGAATGCGTCGAGTGCGTCTTCGCTGACCCGGCTAGGAATGTTGGCTCCGAGCTCGGCGATCTGCGCCTGAACGTCGGCACGGGTCAGGTTCTGCACCAGCTCGAAGGCTGCTGCTGGATCGTCCGTGTCAGCGTTGACGACGTAAGCGCCCCAGAAGAGCCAGTTGCCTGGTCCGGCTGCGCCCTCAGGCAAGCCGACAACATCGAAGTTGAAGTCGACGGTGCGGATGCCCGGAGTTGCCCAACGACCGTTCTGGAACATAGCGACCTGGCCAGCACGGAACGGAGCCTCGGCATCTTCACCGAACGGCACAGCGACATCAGCCGCGTAGAGATCGCGAAGGAACGTGAGTCCTTCGATCGATTCAGGCGTGTCGAGCGCACACGCGGTGCGATCGGCGTTGAAGAAGCCGCCACCAGCGGAGTTCATCCAAGAGCCGACGGGACCCCACCAGTTGCTTGCCCCATAACCAGTGATTGAGGGATCGAGCGCTGAGACAGCCTCGGCAACCTCAAGGAAGGTTTCCCACGTCCAATCGCCCGCAGCCTCGAGCTCGATTGGGTTCGGGGCGCCTGCTTCAGCGATGAGATCTTGGTTGAGGTAGAGGGCAAAGGTCGAGACGTCGCGGGGCAGGCCCCAAAGTGCGTTGCCTGGGAGGCTCGTCTCGAGCTCGGTGGTCAGCTGTGCCATTGGGCCGGGGTAGAACTCGGAGTCATCGTGGCCTGCTGCATCGGCGTACTCGCGAACATCGAGAATCACGTCACGTGATGCGAAATCGGCGATGTCGGTTCCTGGAATCCAGAACACGTCGGGTGCTGTTCCAGCGGAGAGGTTCGTGAGCAACGTCTGCTGGTAACCGGTTCCTTCGTTGGATCCTGGGGTGTAGGTGAGGCTGAGGTTGTCGAGCTCTCCATCGATCTGATCGGAGATTCCGGCGTAGACGTCGGCCTCTTCGGCGTTGTCTGGGCGGGTCATCCACTCGAGTGCAACCTCGGTGACGTCTTCGTCCATTGCTTCGTCGGCATCGGAACCGTCGTCCGTTGCTTCGTCGGTCACTGCGGTGTCATCGCCGCCGGCGCTGTCAGTCGTGGTGTCGTCGTCACTGCCACATGCGGCGGCAAACAACGCCAATATGGCCAATATGGCCAGTAGTCGAGTTCTCATCTGTCCTCCAGTTGATCGGGGTTGCGCCAAATCGCTACCCCGTTTCTTCGTAGGCGAAATGTCAACGTTGACAGTTCGTTCTGTCAGATCCTAATGTCAACGTTGACAATAAAGCAATCGCAAGGTTTTGTGGGGCTTGCGCCCGCATGTACCCTTGCGAAGATGACGCGAGGATCCCGCCCAACATTGCATGACGTTGCAGCCCGTGCCGGAGTGTCAGCGAGAACCGTGTCGCGCGTCGTGAACCGTGAGGAGGTGGTCTCTGAAACGACGGTGGATGTCGTCGAGGCCGCAATCGAAGAACTGGGCTACCGCCCCAACATGATGGCGCGTGGCCTCATCAATCGACGCAGCGGAATGGTCGCTGTCATGGTGACGTCGATGAACAACCCGTTCTTCGGAGAGTTCGCTGACGGGGTCAGGGCTGCGGCCGCCGAAAGGAACCTGACGCTCGTACTCGGGAGCTCTGACAACGATGCTGCCTCGCAACGACAACTGCTCCTCAAACTCGAATCCCACGCCGTGGAAGGTGTGATCGGATTCTGCGCCCGCGATGGGCAGGACTCCATCATCGAATTGGCGGAACACGGAACACCCTTCGTCCTGGTGAACGATGACATCGGAGTTGAAGGGGTTGTCTCGGTTCGGGTCGACGTTGAAGACGGGGCGCGGCAAGCGGTGACACATCTGGTCGAGCGTGGCCATCGCCAGCTGGGGATGATCGCTGGCAATCTCGACAGTCGTCACGCAGGTCTGCGAGAACGCGGCTTTCGTGCCACGTGCTGGACTCTCGGAATCACCAACTTCATCGTCGTACAGGCACCTCAGACCGTCGACGGCGGACGAACAGGCCTCCGCGAGCTGTTGGAGATCGAACCTCGAATCACTGGTGTATTCG
>CAXMRH010000147.1:0-18160 GCA_964196045.1 uncultured Chthoniobacterales bacterium
CGGGATCGGGGCGCACGTCGTGGTACGCCGCGATCAATGCGTCGATATCGGTGAGGTCCTCGGGAAGGGCCAGCTGGCCAGCTCGTTCATGCATGCTGACCATCATCTCCTGCCACGTGGGTGAGATCGCGGTTCGTTACGAAATCGCGGCGAAGCCAACCTCCAGGTCAGCGAGAATGTCATCGATCGTCTCGAGTCCGACAGACAAACGCACCAAGCCCGGGCGCACGCCAGACGCTGCTTGTTCCTCTTCGGTGAGCTGGCTGTGGGTCGTGCTACCGGGATGGATTACGAGGCTCTTTGCATCGCCGATGTTCGCAACATGGCTGTGCAGCTCCAGTGCATCGACGAACTTCTGGCCCGCCTCGAGCCCGCCCACAATGTCGAAGGCGACGACAGATCCGTAGCCGGCGCCTCCGCCGAGTTGCGTGGCTCGGTCATACCATGGGGAGCTCGGAAGCCCCGCATACGAGACGTCCTCGACGAGTGCGTGCGAGTCAAGGAATTCCGCGACCTTCTGGGCGTTGGCGAAGTGCCGCTCCATGCGAAGGCTGAGGGTCTCGAGGCCCTGCAGGAACAAGAACGAGTTCAATGGCGCAACTGCTGGACCAAGGTCACGAAGGAGTTGCACGCGTGCCTTGATGATGTAGGCCCCGGGCCCAAGAGCGGACCAGTACGGCAGACCGTGATAGCTCGGATCGGGTTCGGTGAGCATGGGGTGTTTGCCGCTCGCCCCAAAATCGAACGTCCCGCCATCGATCAATAGGCCACCGATCGAGTTGCCGTGTCCTCCGATGAACTTCGTGGCTGAATGAACGACGATGTCGGCACCGTGCTCGAACGGACGAAGCAGGTATGGAGTAGCAACCGTGTTGTCGACAATGAGTGGAATCTGGTTGTCGTGGGCCACTTGGGAAATACCGGCGATGTCGAGGAAGTTCGCTCGAGGGTTGCCGATCGACTCGCCGTAGAAAGCCTTGGTGTTGGGCTGAACAGCAGCAGCCCAAGCCTCGAGATCGTCGGGATCATCCACAAACGTTGATGTGATCCCCATCTTTGGAAACGTGTAGTTGAAGAGGTTGTAGGTCCCTCCGTACAACGAGGACGAAACGACGATGTGGTCGCCGGTCTCGGCGAGGTTCAAGATCGCGAGAACCTCAGCCGCTTGTCCGCTGGCCACCGCGAGCGCACCAGGCAGGCCAACGGCCGTCTCTGTGGCACCCTCGAGTGCCGCTATCCGTCCCTCCAGAACTCCCTGCGTGGGGTTCATGATTCGCGTATAGATATTGCCGATCTCGGCCAGAGCGAAGAGGTTCTTCGCATGCTCCGCGTTGTCAAACACGAACGATGTCGTCTGGTAGATCGGCACCGCTCGTGCTCCCGTTGCAGGGTCGGCAACCTGTCCGGCATGCAACTGTTTTGTCTCGAAACCCCAAGTGCTCATTTGCTCTCTCCCGCTTGACATCGAATCGCTTCATCAACATTACGAATGCCCTGCCGCCACCCGCTGGATGGGTGGCAATTCATTCAGGTTGATTTGTCCGGTCAAACGTATGAATGGGAGAACATAACAGGGATCATCTGCCGCACAATCGCCGGGTCGAAGGATCGATTCCACCCGGTGTGGGCGTGTGGGCCGCTCGCACTGACTTGGTCGTGAATCCTGATCGTCTCAGACAGGTCTCCGATGGGTTAGCACTACAGCCACGGAGGGTCGTGGATCAGTCTCTTGATGGCGATCGGAGGTAGCCAACGACTCGTGGCCCTGCGTTCAGTGAGGCCCGAGGTCAGGGCTGACGATGCAGTAATGACGCGTGGTGCGTCCGCTAGCGAGCACCACGGGCGAGCAGAACAGCCGGTACCGTCCTCGCCAGAATTCCGAAGTCTTGGCCAAGCGACCAGTTGTCGACATACCACCGATCAAGCTCATCGAGCTCGGCGAATCCGGTGTTTGATCGGCCGGACACCTGCCAGCGGCCAGTCAGACCTGGCTTCACCGCATGTCGGTCGAGGAAACTCGTCGGTGCTGCTTCGACTTCGTGAATCGGAAGCGGCCGTGGACCGACCAGGCTCATCTCGCCGCGGAGAATGTTGATGATCTGCGGTAACTCGTCCATGGACGTGCGACGCAACAGCCGCCCGACACTGGTTACGCGCGGGTCCTCTCGCATCTTGAACACGGGACCTTCATGATCATTCGTGAGGTCAATCTGCAGCTCCTCCGCACTGGTGACCATCGTGCGGAACTTGTAGATCGTGAACGGCCGTCCAGCTTTGCCCACTCTTTTCTGACGGAACAGGGCTCGTCCGCCGTCCTCGATTCGGATCGCGATCGTTGCGGCCAACATGAGCGGAGACGAGAGTACGAGAAGCAGAGTTGCGCCAACGACGTCGAGTGCACGTTTGGTCGCAAGATGCCAACCGCCGAGCGGTGCCGGGGTGACCCGCACCAACGGGCGACCAGACACATGGCCCAAGCTGACACGACGCAAGGCAACATCAGAAAGACCTGTGCTGAGCGCTACTTCCACTCCGAGGACGTTCAGTTGTCGTACCAGTGGGGCGAAACGTTCGGCATCGATCGCGCCCAGGCATACGACGACCAGGTTGGTGCCTGCCTTCTTCGCGACATGGGGCAGATGGTCGATCGAACCGAGCGCAAGCTGCGAGACGATGAGGGGAACCTTCTCGTCGAGGCGATCCATCACGAATCCCTGCACCTCGTACGTGGTACGTCGGTCCGCTCGCAAAGCCAAGCGCGTGGCAAGCGCGTCGCCGGTGTTCCCTGCGACGATCACTTTGACTGGCGTGCTCGCGCTGTCACGCCGACGCGATAAGACGAAGCGAAGCAGGCTCATGGATGTCAGCCACAAGGCGCTTATGACGAGCTGCCAGAGTCGCGCAGGCTCGAGCCTGAAGACCCAAGATGCGCCGATCATCGCTGCACTCACGCCAGCGACCGATGAGATCAGGATCGAGAGGTTGCCGTTCCAGCGAATCGAGCGACTCTCGACGTAGGCGTTCCGCCACCAAAGTGTCGTCGACAGTGCAGCGGCACCAGCGAGACCGACCAGAAAGGGGTCTGCCGTGGTCAGCCCGTCGAACCCCTGAATGCCCACTGTCGTCGCGAGGACGATGAGAACGGCGCTCAGTGCGTCGCCGAAGGCAAGTGGCGCCCGGATCGACCGTGGTGGAACCGCCAGGGGATTCGGCCCTTTAAGGGTAAATTCGTCAACGAGCGCTAACGCGTCTAAAGCCAAGAGGCCTGGTGGTTCTGTTGGAGAGTTTTCCATGAGGTCGTCTTTCGTCCGCCGACACATTCCCCAATGTTGACGCCTGCGGCGTAGCCGCCCGAAGGCCAAGGTCGATACCAATTCTACTCGGTATCGTAGTCGCAGTCAGGCGATACCAGCTCGAACTTTCCGCGAATTTAGCCACGCTCGGTGGTCACTACAATCGTGCCTGGAGAGCCGAAACGACGTCGGTGGTGAACTCGCGTCGACAGATCACCAGAGATGGCACGACTGGTCTCGGCTTGTTGAACCCCAGTCGAGTGCCATCGGCGGCACACGCGTCGAGTCCAGCGGCAAGTGCCACCGCGACGGGAGCGCAGACGTCCCACTCATACAGCGGGGCATCGTGGACGTAGATATCCGCTTCGCCAGTCGCAACAAGCATGGCCTTGACCCCTGCCGAACTACAGGCGACCAGGTCCGCATCGAGGACGTCCGCGAGATATCGGCCGTCGGACCAACTCCGACTCCGACCGGTCACGACGATCGGCCGTCGCGCCCCTCGATCAGGAAGCACTGGGACGTCGCTTGTTGACGCGGTCAGACCCATACCAGGCACGGCCACAGCTCCAACTGACGGTTCACCGTCAACCGCGAGTGCGACATGTACGGCCCATTCAGCATTACCTGCTCCGAACCCGCTCGATCCGTCGAGAGGATCCACGATCCAGGAACGTGAACATTCGACGCGGGCGCCGTCGTCCAGTCCCTCCTCAGACAACAACCCGTCCTCTGGGCGTTCGCGCCCAAGCTCAGTAACGAGGTACTCATGGGCTTCGGCGTCCCCCGTGTCTTCAAGCCACGAGCCGGTTCGGCTCGAGGAGTACGAGCCGTCCTGGATCTCGACGAGACGACTCGCGGTCATCTGCGCGAGCTGGTGAGCCAATGCGTGGTCGTCTGGCACGGCTAGTCGGCGTCGGACGCGCTCGAACCCTCGCCCTCGTTCGTCACGGCACCTGACGACTGCTCCGGTCGAAGTGTGGGGAACAACACCACGTCTCGAATTGTCGTCGAACCCGTCAACAACATCACGAGGCGATCCATGCCAATTCCCAATCCACCGGTCGGCGGCAGCCCGTATTCAAGCGCACGGATGTAGTCGAGGTCCATGCCCATCGCCTCCGCATCCCCAGCCGCACGCTCAGCCTCTTGATCGTGGAAACGAGCGAGCTGCTCATCCGGGTCGATGAGCTCGCTAAATGCATTACATAGTTCTCGTCCGGCGACGATTGCCTCAAACCGTTCGGTCAGGCCCGGCTCGCTTCGATGGTCTCTCGCAAGCGGCGAGACCTCTTTGGGATAATCGGTCACGAAGACCGGCCCCCAGAGCTGACTTTCGGTCGTCTTCTCGTAGATCTCGAGAAGGAGCTTGCCCGGCCCATAGTACTCCTTGACCTCGACGCCATGCTCACCAGCGATGTCTGCAAGTGCGTCGCGGTCCATCGAAACCGACAACTCCATGCCGGTCTGCTCGGCGATGAGTTCGGTCATCGACGCTCGCCTCCAGGGGGCGGAGAGGTCGAGCTCGCGGCCGTCGTACTCGATGGTCGTCGAGCCGCATATCTCTATCGCCAACTCCGAGACAAGATCCTCGACGAGGACCATCACGTCGTTGTAGTCCGCGTAGGCCCAGTAGAGCTCCAGCATCGTGAACTCGGGATTGTGGCGTGTGGACATGCCCTCGTTGCGAAAGACGCGGCCGATTTCGAACACACGCTCGAACCCGCCAACAGTCAGCCGCTTCAGGTACAGCTCCGGAGCAATTCGAAGGAACAGGTCGACATCGAGCGCATTGTGGTGTGTCGTGAACGGACGAGCCAACGCTCCGCTCGCGATGCTGTGAAAGATGGGGGTTTCGACCTCCATGAAGTCGCGCTCCTCGAGCCATCGCCGTGTGAACGACATGATGCGGCTCCGAGCGCGGAGGGTGGCGTTGGACTCTGCGGAGACCCACAGGTCGACGTATCGCTGCCGATACCGCGTGTCGGGGTCAGAGATGCCGTGCCACTTGTCGGGGAATGGGCGACGAGTTGGAGCGAGCACGAGCCATTCCGATGGCCTGATCGAGAGCTCACCTCGCCGGGTCTTGATGACCTCGCCGGTCACCCCGATCCAATCGCCAAGGCTAAGACCGGCAAAACCCTCGAAGTCTGGAGTCGTCTTGGTCGGTGCAAAAATTTGCACGCGCCCCGTGCTGTCTTGCACGACGCCGAACACGATCTTTCCCTGATCGCGTTTGAGCATCAGTCGCCCAGCGACCGACACAACCGCTCCCGTCTCTTCCCCATCTGGGAGGTCTGCGTACTTCTCCTGAAGCGCACCTGTGGTTGTGGTCGTCTCGTATCGGTACGGAATCTCGAACGATCGCGGCCCAGAATCCACTTCGCCAGACGCGGCGTTGTCTTCATGGTCTGTTGTCTCGGTCATGACCTCACCATTCGGTGTTGCGAGCGTGGACGATCCGCAGCCCATGCAAGGTCAGGTACGGCTCGACGTGTTCCAGCGTTGACGCTACCGGCGCAATCACGGCGCAAACCCGCCGGTGGCAACGATCGACGAGACCGTCGTCAGCCACGGGTCGTCGTTTCGTCGGGCGTGATGTCGAGTCCGATGTCGAGCGTGGGCGCGCCGAAACACAACTTCGATGTGGAGATCATGTCGACGCCAGTGTGACTGACCTCGTCGATCGTGCTGAGGTCGATGCCACCGCTCGCTTCGAGAAGTGGCGGACGACGATCGCCAACGAGACTGCGGACGAGGCTCACCGCTTCTCGAAGGGTTGCCGGGTCCATGTTGTCGAGCAGGATTGCGTCCGCGTCCGCAGCGACGGCTTCCTCCACCTGGTCGAGACGGTCGGCTTCGACGTGCACCGTACGGCCCGGCCAACGACGACGAGCTTTGCCCACACCTTCGGCGATGGACAGACCCATCAGATGATTGTCCTTCAACATGACCCAGTCACTGAGATTGCCGCGATGATTGCGGGCACCCCCGGCTCGTACTGCGGCCTTCTCGAGCGAACGAAGTCCGGGGGTCGTCTTGCGTGTATCCCAGAGCTGAGCGTCTCCCGTCGCCGCGTCGACATATCGACGCGTATTGGTGGCAATTCCTGAGAGGTACATCAAGAAGTTCAATGCCGTCCGTTCGGCGATGAGAATGGACTCGAGTGATCCGCTGATCTTGCCAAGCTCTTGCTGAGGGTTCACAACGTTGCCCTCTTCCACAGACCAGGACAGGACGAGATCTGGGTCGACCTGGCGGATGGTTTCCTCGACAGATGCGGTACCGGCGATGACACCTGCCGGTCGCGCGACGAATGACGCGACGGCCGTAGCGCCGCTCGGAAGGAGTGTTGCCGAGAGATCCCCCAAAGGCGTGAGATCCTCGGTCAGAGCGCGTCTGACGTGATCGATGACATCGTGGCGAGGCGGGTGCAGGTAACGAGACACCTATCGAAATCTAGTCCAGCGTTTCGCGCCGCCAAAGGCGGGAACTCGTCCGCTTCAATTTGCGATCTCACTCAACGGCCTCACACCGCCGAGAAAGCCTGATGTGCTTGGTAAGTTCGGCTCCATGAGCATGGTCATCTCTCTCCGTAGCCCCAACGGCCGCGTCCAGGCGCTGGTCGATCCCCAAGAGGGCGGACGAGTGGCATCGCTGCAGATCGATGGCCGTGAGCTGCTCGTACCACGAGACGACGGACCGATGCGCTGGGGGTGTTATCCAATGGTCCCCTTCGCGGGCCGTATCCGTCACGGCGTCGTCGACTTCGAGGGCACCCGGGCGATACTTCCGACCTTCGACGGAGCCCACGCGATTCACGGTTTCGGTTTCACAAGCCCGTGGAAACAGGTCGGCGATCGCGAGATTCAGTTCGACGTCGACCAACCGTGGCCATTTCGCGGGACAGCGACCCAGACCTTCTCGCTAGACGATGCTCGGTTGACGCTGTCGATGCAATTCACCGCTCTCGACCGACAACCGGTCTCACTCGGGTTTCACCCCTGGTTCAACCGGAGGCTCGCCGGTGCGCCAGCGGTTGAGCTTCAGTTCGAGGCAGGGGCCATGTACGAACGCGACGACGAAGGACTGCCTTCTGGACGCCTGACCGATCCACCAGCGGGGCCATGGGATGACTGTTTCATCGACGTCTCAGCTGGTCCGACGTTGACGTGGGGCGATCTCGAGGTCGAGCTGTCTTCCACGACAACACATTGGGTGGTGTACAGCGAACCCGACCACGCGGTGTGTGTGGAGCCGCAGACCGGGCCGCCGAACGATGTCAACGACAACCCGACGATTCTCGATCCAGGAGAGACGCTCGCTGTCACCTTCACCCTTGAGTGGAGCGGTGGTCTCACCCCTCGCCCGTGACTCAGATGGTGATGACGACGAGACCGGTGGGGTCGGTCGACTCGGCCATCGGAAGTGGCTCGATCGACCGCCGGTTTCCCACGACCTGAACGAGTAGGAGTTCGCCCGTCTCTACCTGCACGATTCCCTTGGCCCGGACCACATTTTCGGGGAGGTCCACGAGAAGTTTCTCGAGGTCAGTGCGTCGCATGACCCCTTCGATTGGAATTAGCGATGTTCGGTGCTGATCGAAGAGGCTCACGCTCTGCCCCACATCGAGGACTGGTCGACGAGTTCCCAGTCCAACCAGGCCAGCCACCGAATGTGGCGAGTCACCCAGATGCACGGGGGTCTTCGGAGCCAACTCGGCGAGTCGAGCTCGCACGGCTTCGACTCGTGCACCATCGACGAGGTCACGTTTGGTGAGGAGCAAGAGATCTGCGGCAGCGACTTGTGAGCGCACAGCATCGGCAACGACGGACGATTCGTCCTCACGCGAAAGAAACTGATCGAGGTCGACCAACACCACGACGCTGTCGAGCCCAAAACCAGGCGTCGAGGTAAGTGCGGCCGCTGCTGCTGGGTTTGCGATTCCACTCAGTTCGACCACGACCAGCTCGGGCGGCGTCGGACGTTGACGCAGTTGATCGAACGCTTCGAGAAATCCGTTCTTGAGGCTGCAGCAGACGCACCCACCCGTGAGGTCGAGTGTGTCTCCGTCTTGTCGCTGTATGAGGCGCGCGTCGATGTTGATGTCGCCCACGTCGTTCACGAGAACAGCAATCGGTACGTCTGTGCGGGCGAGCATCTCGTTGATCACGGTCGTCTTTCCTGCACCGAGGTAGCCGCCGAGAAGTGTCACCGGTACTCGGCGCCCATCCCATGGCGCGAAGACCGGATCCTCGACGGTGAGTTCTTCGTCGTCGAGATTCACGGAATTACGACTCCTCGTCCGGTCGGTATGGCCAGACCTCATCAAGTGGTGGTTTGACGAAGTCATCAGGGATGAGGTCAGGTGCGATCTCACCGAGCGGCACGAGAACGAACGCTCGCTCGAACATGCGAGGGTGCGGGACCACCAGGTCGTGTTGGTCGACGATCTCGCCATCGATCCACAAGACGTCCACGTCGAGCGACCGGGGGCCCCAACGTTCCTCACGGACACGGTCGGCATCTTCCTCACGCTCGCGGCACACCGCCAGCAGTTGTCGAGCGGTTCGATCGGTCGCGAGTTGTACGACGCAGTTCAGAAACGATCCCTGTTCGGGACCGCCGACAGGTGCCGTCTCCCAATACGACGACACCTTGACGACGTCAGGAATTCTTCCTAAGGCGTGGTCCAGATGAGCCTCACGATCGCCCAAGTTGGAACCGAGCCCAAGAAAGGCTCGCCGAGTCACGTCCGCTCCCGCCTGACCGTTACCCCCGAGCTAGCCAGATCCTGGGCAACCGGCGGGCGCAGTTTGCGAATCGTGACGCGAGTGGCCAGCGCCTTGTCATGGGAGAGTACGGAACTCGCGACGTCGCTTGCGAAGCGCTCGAGCAGTCCATATCGCTCGTCGATCGCGAGGCGCTCGATCTCGGCCACCAAGCCGCCGTAGTCGATCGTGTTTCCCAGGTCATCCGACGACGCGGCCGCAGCCAGGTCGATGTCCACATCAACATCGATCTCGAAAGGTTGTCGACGCTCGAGTTCCTCGGGGAGGATGCCGCAGAAGGCCAACACGCGCAGCCCGCGCAGCTCGATCGTGTCAATCACGAAGGTCGACCGCGCTGGGATCGATGCCTCCCGCAACCGCGACGATCTCGCGACCGATGGGACCGATGGGTCGTGAAAGCAGCTGCTCGATCGTGACGATCGCCTTTGGCTGTTCGGGGACCATTTGTGTCCACACGAGGTACCCGGCCATCAGACCGGTCACGTGATCACCCAACTCCTCCCGATGCATAAGTATCTTGAACCCCTGTGTGGTGAGCATTCTGAGGTCCGAATAGATGTGCGAGAGAAATCGCTCGCCGTCCTCGGGGCCTCGGAAGGGGCGGTGGATCCACGCAACATCTTCTTCGTCGTAGTTGTGCAGATTCGCGTTGTTCGGTATGAGGGAAAGGATCCGATCGAAACCGTTCACCCGCGTCCAAATGATCTCTTCTTGGCGTCGCACCCGCCGGTGTGCGTCGCCATACCCGCCCAGGCGTTCACAGACGGCAAGTTGGTCGCGAAGGACCCATGTGAAGTTACGTGGCTCGATTCCGAGTGCCCACTTGCCTTTGAGCTTTTGGCTACCTGCCATGTTCTTCGTTGTCCGTTCGATCGTTTCCGCCACGCCGTTTGACGCGCGGATCAGCGTTCTCGTAGAGAGAGAAGTCGTGCAGCAGCTGCTGTAGCGCGCACGTCGTGTGCTCGCACAATATGCGCCCCTGCCCGCCAGGACCACACCGCAGCCAGGACAGAACCTTCGAGCCGATCCGTGGTGCCGACATTCTCGACACCATCGCTCAACGCGTGAATCTGCCCGATGAAACGCTTCCTGCTCACTCCTATCGCTATGTCTGTGCCGACTGTAGTCATGATTTCGAGGTCGCGAAGCAGGTTCAGATTGTGATTCGTTGTTTTTCCAAAGCCGTACCCGGGGTCGATCCAGAGGCGTTCGACCCCTGCAGCGGCTCCACGTCTTTGATATTCCGCTAGGGAATTGGCCACCTCGGCGACGACATCGTCATAGGTGGGATTGTCTTGCATCGTTCGAGGTTCACCCTGCATGTGCATGGCGATCCATCCAGCACGGTGCGCCCCAGCAACATCTTCAAGTGACGCAGAGATGTCGTTGATGACGTGGGCACCAGCGGACAACGCGGCATCTGCTACATCGGCTTTGGCCGTGTCGATCGACATCACACATCGACCTGCAAGCCTCTCGATGACAGGCAAAACTCGACGAAGCTCCTCGGTGCGCTCGACGGCGTGTGCCCCAGGACGAGTGGACTCGCCGCCGATATCGATGAGGTGCGCACCCTCGGCCATCATCGTCTCGGCATGCGCGACGGCTCGATCGATCGTTCCCCAGCTTCCCCCATCGCTGAAGGAGTCGGGGGTCGTGTTGAGAACACCCATCACGAGGGGGCCAGGATGTTCGAGCGCTGCGAGCCCGGCGCGGTGATCGAACCGGGCGGTCGGGTTCACCGGCCTTGGATGAAGCGCATCGCCTCGGACCGCGTTGACGAGTTGTCTCGCATCGTTCCGTGCACGGCAGACGTCACCGTGGAGGCACCTGGCTTTCGAACCCCTCGCATCGACATACACATGTGTTCGGCTTCGACGACGACGAGAACTCCCGCTGGGTCGAGTGCGTTCTGTAAGGCGTCGGCGACCTGACGCGTGAGGCGTTCCTGCACCTGAGGTCGGCGGGCATAGCCATCCACGAGTCGGGCAATCTTCGACAGCCCAGTGATGCGCCCTCCCACTTTCGGGATGTAGGCCACGTGTGCGGTGCCATAGAACGGCAGCAGGTGGTGTTCACACATCGAGTACACCGGAATGTCGCGCACCATGATCATCTCGTCATGATCGACGTCGAACACCTTGTACAGGTGTTCTTCTGGATTCTCGCGGAGACCACCAGTGATCTCCGCGTACATCCTGGCAACTCGAGCCGGTGTATCGAGGAGACCATCGCGGTCCGGATCCTCACCGATTGCGCTCAGGATGTCGCGGACTGCGGCCTCGATCTTCGCGTGGTCGACCTTGTTGACCGACGGTTCGAAGCTTTCCTCGTGGTCAGACACGTCAGTCCATTCCTTCTGCCCGCATGTGCTCCGCCGGCGTTTGTGTTTCGAGCTTCGGTGCACCGGCGACACTTCGCGGTGAGTCGGCCACGGATCCGCCCGCGCCCGCAAGGATTTCGTCAAGCACAGCTCCATCGAGCGACTCATGGACCATCAGCGCCTCGGCGAGACGGTCGAGGACAGATCGGTGCAGGGTCAAGATCTCCCGTGCTTCGAGGTGCGCAGCCTCGACGAACCCTTGGACCTCGCGATCGATTTGCATAGCGACGTCATCGGAGTAGTCAGCCTCATGCCCCATGTCCTTGCCGAGGAACACCTCGCCCGACTTGTTCCCGAGTCGCTGCGGACCAAGGGACTCGCTCATGCCGTACTCGGTCACCATCGAGCGTGCAATAGTCGCCACTCGATCGATGTCGTCGCTAGCACCTGTCGTCGGGTCACCGAAGATCAATTCTTCGGCCGTTCGACCTCCAAGCAACATCGCCATCGTGTCGGTGAGTTCAGAACGGCTCTTCAGGTATTTGTCCTCGGTCGGCAACGCCAAGGTCCAACCCAATGCACGGCCCCGGGCCACGATCGAGATCTTGTGGATCGGGTCTGTGTTGGGCAAGACGTGTCCGACAAGTGCATGGCCGGATTCGTGGTAGGCGATGACGGCCTTTTCCTTCTCCGACATCGCCCGCGACTTGCGTTCTGGACCTGCGACTACGCGGTCGATCGCGTCCTCGATCTCCAGCTGCGAGATCGTCGACTGATCTCGACGGGCGGCGAGGAGCGCCGCCTCGTTGAGAAGATTTGCGATGTCCGCGCCGGTGAAACCCGGAGTCCGTCGTGCGATGACATCAGTCGAGACGTCGGACCTCAACGGCTTGCCCGCCGCGTGGACGTCAGCAATTCGCTTGCGACCCTCGAGGTCGGGTCGATCGACAACGATCTGGCGGTCGAATCGTCCTGGACGCAGAAGCGCTGGATCCAAGATGTCTGGTCGATTGGTGGCCGCGATCAAGATGACCCCGGTCGACACGTCGAAGCCATCCATCTCGACCAGCAGCTGATTCAGCGTCTGCTCTCGCTCGTCGTGTCCGCCACCGAGGCCGGCACCGCGGTGGCGACCAACGGCATCGATCTCGTCCACGAAAATGATGGCTGGCGACTCGGACTTCGCTTGTTCGAAGAGGTCGCGGACGCGGCTCGCGCCGACGCCGACGAACATCTCGACGAAGTCGGAACCCGAGATCGAAAAGAAGGGAACGCCCGCCTCTCCGGCCACCGCTCGTGCGAGCAACGTCTTGCCGGTTCCCGGAGGGCCATAGAGCAGAACGCCCTTCGGGATCTTTGCGCCGATGCGTTGGAAGCGTTCCGGATCGGACAGGAAATCGCGTATCTCGATGAGTTCTTCGACGGCTTCGTCCACGCCAGCCACATCGGCGAATGTGACCGTTGGTTGGTCCTTCGACATCTTGCGGGCTTTCGCCTTGCCGAATGACATGACCCCGCGGCCGCCGCCCTGCATCGAGTTGATAAAGAACAAGAAGATGCCAACGAGGATCAGAATCGGTAGGAGGTTGAACAGGAGCTGCACCCAGAGGCTCGTGTCTTGTGGATCGATGTCGAGCTCGATCGATGGTTCCGCAGCACGTAGCTCGGCGAACAGTTCATCGGTTGCCTCGGCGGGAAAACTCGACACGAATCGTTCGTCGTCGACCAAGAGTTGACCCTGCACCTCGTGTGATCGGTCCAAGATCGTCGCCTCGGCGATCCCACCTTCAAAGATTTTGGCTTCGAGCTCACTGAAGCTCAGTTCGGTCGGCGCTGGATCTCGATTCAGAACCGTCACGACCAAGACAACAGCGGCAACAAGCCCCACAATGAGCACTACGACCGAACGAGAGGGCTTCTTCACGATCGGTCCAACCTATCGAGGGCCCGATTCTTCCGGCGTTTCCTACTTGGACGTTCCGCCGCTCCCGGGCCCTGTGTACTGAGCGATGTATGGCAGGTTTCGGTAATGGCCAGACGCATCGAGTCCATACCCGACCACGAAATCCGGCGGTAGTTCGAAGCCCACGTAGGCCAGTTCCTCGTCGACTTTCTGCCGGCCTTCCCGCACGAGAAGTGCACATACCTCGACGGAAGCGGCCGCTCGATTCTTCAAGTTGCGACGCAGGTAGGACAGTGTGAGACCCGAGTCGATGATGTCCTCGACGACGATGACATGGCGATCTTCGAGGTCTTCGTCAAGGTCTTTCAGGATTCGGACTACACCGGAAGAGGCAGTTGCATTGCCGTAGGACGACACAGCCATGAAGTCGACCTCGACGCGGAGATCGATCGCCCGTGAGAGGTCGGCGAGGAACATGAATGCTCCTCGGAGCACGGCTACGAGAAGCGGTCGTTTACCCGCGTAGTCACGGGTGATCTGGTCTCCGAGCTCGCGGACCCGGGCCTGGATCTGTTCTTCGGTCACCAAGATCTCACCGACCTCATCGGCCGGCGCCCTGCCAGATGGTGGTCGGGTCGATGCGTCTGAACCGTGGGTGCTCATGCAACGGTGGACAGTAGCCGTCTGGTGGGTCGCGACCAGCTACGAGATCGACAGCCGTTGACGGGAACGACTCACCCTCCAACCGCCAAGAACCTCTGCGGCGACCGCGTTGCCTGCTGCGACGTCGAGCACTCGACCGATCGCGGCCGAGTCGATGGGGTGGTCTGCGCCTGTCTCTTCACGAATCCATCGCTGAAGGGCTGCTGCCGCTACCGACTTCGGCGCTGCCGTGAGCGCGCGGGCGTCGGTCGGATCAAGTTCGATGGCCTCGACACCGAGAGCCTCGGCAGCTTCACGAGCGTGCCTCGCTGCTCGAACGAGCAAAGGCACGACATCGCGCCCTGCCACATCGTTCAGGAGTGGCACGATTTCTCCGCGGACACGGTTCCGTTGAAACGCCGCATCCTCGTTCGAGGGGTCGATGAATGGCTTCCAACCCAGTCGCTCGCACACCGCCTCCGTATCGGCGCGGCGCAAGGTGAGAATTGGGCGGCGCGGACCGGGAATCATGGCTCCGAGTCCGACCAGACCTGTGCCCCGAAGGAGATTGATGAGCAGTGTCTCCGCCTGGTCATCGGACGTGTGCCCAGTGGCAGCTTCGGGACCAAGAACCTCATATCGAGCAGAGCGCATGCGTGCTTCGAGGTTTGCGCCTGGCAACACGTCCACTACTGCAGATTCGAAACCTGCACCGATCGACGCCGCCAGTTGTTCGACGAGCCGCGCCTCTACCTGTCCATCGGGTCGTTGACCGTGATCAACATGAACAGCGGTGACCACGCACCCAGCGGCAACACCGAGAGCCATCAATGCGAGAGAATCAGCTCCTCCCGAGACCCCGCAACGGAGTTCGGATCCTGCGCTCGGAAACGTCGTGAGCTCGAGCCACTCATCGAGTGTCTCCGAGAGCACCGAACTGTCAGGCAACGACCTGTTCGACCGGAGAAATCCGGTCGATCCACTCGTCGGGCTCTCGGATCTCTGCGAGAAGCGGCAACATTGTTGGCCCTTCCCACACCCGATCGATCAGGTCTCGACCTCCGTGCCCCTCTACTGCATGAATGAACGCCTCACCCTGTGCGTATTGCTTCATCTTGGCTTCGAGCCCCGCCAGTCGTTGGATGAGTGCGACAAATTTCGATGCGTTCTGGCGACGCTGGCGCAGGATTCGACCGAACCGATCCGCACCCTTCACGACGCCCACACCGGCGCGATCCATCGTGATGTCGCCATGTCCCTCGAGCAAGCTCATCAGACCCCCGATGTGCTCGAGAGCATCGCGCTGGCGTTCTGAAGCAAATACCGCGGTCAGGCCACCATCGGCGAGGGGGTCGTCGCCTGCTTTCTTGGCGGCGAGCGCTCGTCGCAGTCCGTCGATGAACCGCTGAGGATCGGGATCGACCTCGTCCATCGTGGTGTTCACGAGCCCGAGGAAGTGTTCGCGCATCCAGGGGACTCCGGTGAACTGCGCTCGGTGCGTCACCTCGTGGAGGGCCAACCACAACCGAAAGTCTCGTTCGGGGAAGGCAAAACGCTTTTCGAGCGCCGCGACGTTCGACCCGACGTAATAGACGATGTCTTGCTCCTCGGGATCCTCGTCTTCGATCACGAGCAGGTCGTATTGACCAAGAACTCGGGTGGACATCCACCCGAGCAACATGCCGAGCTCGGCACCGGCGACCTTCGGACCGACAGCGGCGAACGGCCCGTCCATCTTTTCTTCCATCTGCGCGAGCATGGGCTGGAGGAGACGCTGGAAGGAGCGAATGTTTGCGTCGACCCAGTCCGCACGGTCGGCGACCTTGCCGCGTGCGTTTCCATCGAGCGACTTCAACCCGGTTTCGGCCGTCACGAGTTCTTCCGCGAGCGCCGTGAACTCCTCGAAGTCATCGTTCATGCGAGCGCGATCATCACCGACGACCGTGGGCTCGTCACGGTTCACCTTCGCAGCGATCGTCCTGGCGAGATCCCAGTCGATCGACTTGGACTCGGTCACTGCTTCTTCTGCTTGCCCCGTGGGTATTGCTTCGAGGTCACGGTTAACAAGTAGCCGGCAACGACGGCCACGAGAGCGAGAATTGTTCCTCCGACCAAAATCGGGGCAATCCAAAAAGTCCAAACAACGGCGAACATGAATTCAGCCTAGCCGTCTGTGGTCGGGGTCCGAGAACCGCGTGCTACTCGAGCCCGAGGGCGCGTGTGATCCGAGCTCGGACGTCTTCGGGCATCGGGTCGAACGCTTTGGAAGCCACCGTTGTGCGTACCTGCATCTGGAAGGCCTGCGCTGTCTGACACGGGCCACAAACGGAAAGATGCGCCCGAACGGCGTTCTGCTGCGTCATCGCGAGTTCACCGTCGAGATACACCGAGAGGCTCCGGTGCACATCGAGACACGACGCTTCGATGGAGGTCCCAGGCGACTGCTCCATGGCCGGAATCGGACCTGCAGCGTTGAAGGCGTCGACTCCCGCGAACGGTACTGCTGTCAGACCGAAGGGCGAGGGTTCTGTCGGCTTTACGAATGGCTGAGACGCGGCAAAGACGTCTGACTCGCTTGGTCTTGAACTGTGGTCTTCGTTCATGGCGATACGGCCTCCCCGGCTGGTGCCACTTGCTCGTATTCATCTATCTGCACCGCTGCGTCAGCGACGGTGGCAGGTTCTTCGGGCTCGTCCGGAAGGAGATTCCGCTCCCCTGCAAACTCGTGCAACTGCTTTTCGAGCGCTTTTCTTCCCCGATGGATGCGACTCATTACCGTGCCAATCGGAATGTCGAGAATCTCGGCGATCTCCTTGTAGGCGAAACCCTCCACGTCGGCGAGCAGAACCGCTATGCGGAAGTTCTCCGGAAGGGCTTCGATCGCAGCCTTCACCGTCGAATCGGTGACGCTGCTCAGGAAGGCTTCTTCCGCGCTCGTTCCGACATCGGAGTGCTCACCACCGAGCCGGCGGTAGAGATACATGTCCTCCACGTCCGAGATATCCGTTTCGTCGGGCCTGCGCTGTTTTGCCCGGTAACGATTGATGTAGCTGTTCGTGAGAATCCGATACATCCACGCTTTGAGGTTCGTGCCCTCCTGGAAACGCTCATATCCGCGGTACGCCTTGAGATACGTCTCTTGTACGAGATCCTCGGCGTCTGCGGGATTTCGGGTCATCCGCAGCGCGGCCGAGTAGAGCTGGTCCATGAGCGGCATCGCCTCTTCGGCGAACGTTGCCTGGTCTGCCATTCGCTGAGCATAACGGTTGATATGACCCCCGCCCCCACCACACTGAGCACATGGGTATCGCAAAGAAGTACATCGAGAAAAAGGCGACCCAGCGGATTCCGGCGCCTGTTCTCGATGCCGCCGGCAAGGCACTGATCGAAGGAATCGACCGTGCGGTCGAGTCCCGCTGGGAACGAGCTCAAGAGACAGCGCGGCTCACTCCGGGCGCCTCAGCGCATCACAAAGCCCGCACGATTGCCTCGCCGATTCGCAAGTCGATGACGGCGCTCGGGGCCGCCGTCGGAGCAACTGCCGCCGCGCCAGGGGTTGGCACTAGCGTCGCAATGGGCACGTTGGTGGCCGAACTAGGAGTCGTTGCGCTGAAGACAACCGACATGGTCATGTCGATCGGGGCGGCTTATGGCCATGTCGACGCCTCTCCCGAAGAGCGCCGCGCATGGGTGTTGGCCGTGCTGGCATTCGGCGATGACGCAGCCGGTGAATTCGCCACACTTGCTCGCGACATGGGGTTGCGGAATTCCGACACGACTCCTGAGGCGTCCGATCATGCGATCGAGGTCGCTGGCGAGGTGTTGGGCGGCGGTGCTGGCCAGATGGCCACGATAGACGCCTTACGCCGTGTCAATACGAGCCTCGTCGCTCAGGTTCTGAAAAAGTGGGGCGCGAGACGTGGCGCGGCAACGATTGGCAAGCTCCTTCCGTTCGGGGTGGGCGCTGCGGTAGGCGGCAGCGCGAACTTCTTCATGATGCGCGAGTTCGCAAAACAAGCGGACCGGTTCTTTGCCGAGTACGACCGTGAGTTCGTGCTCGGCCTCGCCCGGAACCGCACCACACGACAGACGGGCACCATCGATGTGCCGTCGCGTCGAGGCTGATCCGTCTCGATCACGTCAGCTCTCAAGTCGACACCTCGGTCTACCGATCGATGAGTCATGTTCTGGGACACGGGAGAGCCGG
>CAXMRH010000148.1:0-3805 GCA_964196045.1 uncultured Chthoniobacterales bacterium
ATGCTCGAGATGACCCATCGATACGGAGAAGATGCACAGCGCGCCATGTTTGTCGGTACAGCCGAAGCTTTCTACCGAATCTGAATCACGAATCTGAGGGATCCGGCCGAATAGCTGACGCAACAGTGTCGATCACTTCGTCCGCGGTCGGGTAGTCACCGATCCTCGAGCCCATCCGCGTCCACGCAATCTTGAGCTGAGCGTCCAGAAGGAGGATGCCGGGTCGCTGGTTCGCTTCTGCCCAGATCGGGTCGAACCGCTTGGCTTGGCCGAGAGCCTTGGCGTACGAGATGGCGCCCGCTGGAGAGAGCAGGCGCCACCACTCGAAGCGCCCGGCAGCCCCGAGCAATTGACGGATCTCGTCTTCGGGATCGAGGAGGAGTTCGACGCCGATTCCTTGGTCGATCAGGTTTCGCGCCTGATAGTCCTCGCGTGTACCGATGGCGATCAACGAAACGCCGAGTGAGTCCAGCCGATCCTGTCGCTCACGCAACTGCGTGAGTAGTTCGAGGCAGGGCAGTCAACCGAAGTATCTGAGGACCTGGACCAGCACGGGTCGGCCGGCCAAGTCCGCGAGTGGTCGAGCCTCGCCTGTGGGCGACTGCAGGACGACTTCCGAAAATGTGCTCACAAGGGTCGAACCCGTCTCGTCATCACAGGCTTCCCTTCATTCCCAGTCTGCAATCTCATCGTACGGTACCGCCCTAGCCTGATCCGATGAGCACGGGAGCACACGCGGTCCTGGCATTGCAGGTCGCGCTGGCGTCACGAATGCCGATGCGTCCGGTTGACGATGTCGAGATTCTGGATGGACGCGGAATCACCGGCGACCGGTACGAGAATTCGCGTCACCGGCAGGTCACGGTGCAGTCCCTCGAGGAAATTGCCGACGCCGAGGCTGAAGTGGGCCGACCCCTCGACGCCATCCACACGAGGCGAAACATCACGATCTCGAGCGGTCGCCTCGACCGCACACCTGGGGCCAGAATTCGCATCGGCAGTGATGACACTGGGTGGGTGGAGCTCGAAGTAGTTCGAGATGCCGCTCCGTGCAAACTTCTCGAAGACAACCTTGGTCGAGACGCCAAGCTCGCCCTCCACAAGCGCGCTGGTGTCGTCTACCGCACAATCACCGGCGGCACGATCCAACTCGGCGACGCGGTTCAACTAGCTGGGTGACCCGAGCAATCGCAAGCAGTCAGCTCGCGTCAGGGTTGAATCTCACGAACGTGATGGAGAGTGGTGGGAGGGTGAGCCAGAGCGCGTGTTCGAACTGGTTGAATGTGTCGTCCGTCGTTGTGTAGCTCGTTGTCTGTTCATACCCCGCGCCCCCGAAACGGGTCTCGTCGCTGCAGACCACGACATCCCATTGGCCAGCGACGGGCACTCCGGTCATCACGTCGTGTCTCGCCACTGGGGTTGCGTTCATCGCGATCACGACCAAGTCGCCATCACGGTCTGAACGGAGGAAGGTGATGATGCTTCGCTCGTCATCGCTTGCGTCGATCCACTCGAAGCCCGCGTGTTTCGTATCGAGGACATGGAGTGCCGGAATCGTCTTGTAGAGACGGTTCAGCTCGGCGGTCCACTGCAGGATTCCCTCGTGGGACGCATGCTCGGTCAGGTGCCAGGGCAAGCTGTCGTCGTGATTCCACTCGGTCCACGGAGCGAGCTCAGTGCCCATGAACAGCAGCTTCTTTCCTGGTGTCCCATACTGCCAGCCGAGTAGCAGCCGGAGGTTGGCGAATCGCTGCCAGTCATCGCCTGGCATCTTTGCAAGTAGCGAACCCTTGCCGTGAACGACCTCGTCGTGACTGAGAGGCAGGACGAAGTTCTCGCTGAAGCCATAGATGGCACGAAACGTCAGCTTGCTGTGATGCCAACGACGGTGAATTGGTTCCTCACTGAAGTATTCGAGGGTGTCGTTCATCCACCCCATGTCCCACTTGTAGCCGAAGCCAAGTCCGCCTTGGTCCGTTGGGCGCGTCACGCCGGGCCAAGCTGTCGACTCCTCGGCGATCATCATCACGTCGGGAAAGATCGAGTACATCTCGTGGTTGAGTTGCTGGAGGAACGAGATGGCCTCGAGATTTTCACGGCCGCCGTACTGATTGGGAATCCAGTCGTCGCCTCGGCTGTAGTCGCGGTAGAGCATCGAGGCGACAGCGTCCACGCGTATGCCGTCGATGTGGAACGCCTCGAGCCAGAAGCGGGCACTCGAAAGCAGAAAGCTCTTCACCTCGTGGCGGCCGTAGTTGAAGATCGAGCTCTTCCAGTCTGGGTGGAAGCCCTCCCGAGGGTCGGAATGTTCGTAGAGCGAGGTGCCATCGAAGGCGTTCAGTGCAAAAGCGTCGGTGGGGAAATGCGACGGCACCCAATCGAGGATCACACCGATCTCCGCCTGATGGAAGGCGTCAATGAGTTCCATCAGTTCGGTGGGCGACCCGTATCGAGATGTCGCTGCGAAATATCCGGTGGTCTGATAACCCCACGACGCATAGAGCGGATGCTCAGTGATGGGCAGCACTTCCACGTGAGTAAAGCCCATGTCGGCCACGTGGCCGACGAGCGAGTCCACGTGTTCTCGGTAGGTGAGCGACCTGTGGTTTGGCCCGATGCTGCGACGCCATGATCCAAGATGCACCTCGTAGATCGAGATCGCCTGATCCGATTGACTCCGTACCGCACGTTGCTGCATCCACTTGTCGTCTTCCCAAACGTGGGAAAGGTCTGCGACGACTGAGGCAGTGGATGGCGCGATCTCGGACGAGAACGCAAGTGGATCGGCCTTTTCTTGGACCGTTCCGTAGGACGACTCGACCCGATACTTGTAGCGTGCGCCAGCTTCGAGGCCGGGAATGAAACCGTCCCACACACCACTCGCCCCGACCGGTCGAAGCGGCACTCCCGGGTGTGTCCAGTTGTTGAAATCGCCGATGACCGAAACGGAGGCGGCGTTCGGCGCCCATACGGCGAATCGCACACCGCCCGTTCCATCGACGTGTGCGACTCGAGCACCGAGTCCATGCCAGAGACGGGTGTGGTCACCCGCGTTGAAGAGGTACTGGTCCTCGGCCCCGAACCAATGACCCGGCTCTGGTTGAGCAGGATCGAGCGTGTCTTTCGGTGCGGACATAGGAGGAGTCTTGCCGACAATGCCGAAGAGTGACGAGACGCTTAGTCGATCTCGTCGTAGATCGCCTGGTAGCGCCGGGCTGGTTCCGCCCACGACCAGTCGGCAGTCATGCCTCGCCGCTGGATCGACGCCCGTCGGCGAGAGTTCGACCATCCTCGAACCGCTCGATGGACTGCGTCGAGCATTGCAAGCGCTGTCGGCTCCGCAGCCAAGTAACCCGTCCCGGAGCGTGGCCGGAGATCGGTGTCCGTGACGGTGTCCCGCAGTCCTCCAACGTCGGTGACAACAGGAATCGTTCCGCAGGTCATTGCCTGCATTTGCGTGAGACCACAAGGCTCGAATCGGCTTGGTACGAGCAAGAGATCGGACCCTGCGACGACAAGATGTGCGAGCCGCTCGTCGTACTGATCGAAGGTGTACACGTGGTTCGGGTATTCCGCGGCGGCCTGGGACGCAAGAGCAGATATCTCGGGTGAGCCCGATCCAATGAGAATGAGCCGGCCGCCCATCTTGTCGAGGAACGGGACCAACTCGAGCGCAAGGTCGATGCCTTTCTGATGTACGAAGCGGGCGACAAGGCCGATCACCGGGCCCTTGGTTTCGGGGAGATTGGTCAGGCGGAGTAGCTCCTTCCGACAGATCTCCTTTCCGCTCAGATCCAAGTGATCG
>CAXMRH010000149.1:0-14048 GCA_964196045.1 uncultured Chthoniobacterales bacterium
CGTCGCAGCAGCAAGGGCCAAGGTTGCACCCACAAGGAGCGATGGCACACCTCTCATGTCCCCTGCCAAGAACGAGCCGATGAAAAGTCCGGCAACGATTACCACGAAGACCGCGCCAGACACCGGAGAGAACGCGATAACCACGGCCAAAATCAGCGAAAGGGACACGAGGCCGGAGTTGCGCGATCGCACCGGACCGACCGCACTGCTTCGCATCACGGAAACAAGATGCCCGAAGATCCACGGCAGTGATGCATAAAGAATCAGAGAGCGAACGGAACCGCCAGAAATGGCGTTGTACGGCAACGGGGACGCTGCGTAGAGCAAGGATGCAGCCACGGGCGCACGATCGGAGCCGGAACGGCTGAACAAACGCCACGCACCGATGACACCGATCGGAATGGGAGCAACGACCAACAACATGCGAAGAAAGGACGCGGAGCCGAACGTCGCAATACCAGCGACGTCGAGCAACGGGAGGGCGAAGGAGGCAAACGCTTCGCTCCCCATCCCCCACGGCCTCCACGCACTCCACCAGTCCAACGTCAGCGTTCCGAGGTCGTCGGGCAAAGCTCGAAACTCGCCGACCATCGGAATCGTTCGTGTCAACAGATGACGAGCGCCGAACGCCAAGATCGTTCCTACGACGATGCCGCCGGCAACCCGCACAACCGAGATCGTGGCGGCACCTGTCTCGTTGGCAATCTCACGCTGGGATATCCGACGGTCGGCGCTCTCCGAAAGACGAATCGAGCCACGCCGACGCACCAACTTCAACCCATCTGCGCTGAAGGACTCCAATCCGATTAGAGCAGATCGCCGTCTGCGAAGGGACATGACCTTGCGAATGTTCCAAATCCAGGCGTCAGGTATCGACAGCACATCCGCGACGTCGAATCGGACGACCGCCACGATCAACTCGAGCAGGTTAAGGGCCGCAAACCCCATGATCAGTCCCGGCAGAGATCGAGCTGGCGCTGCTCCAAGGGCCGATCGCATCTGATGACGACGTGCGCGAAAAATCGGATCTGGGCCTCGACGTTCCTCAAATGCGCCTCGGTGCCGAGCTCGAGCAGCGGCAGCGATGATGACCTGGCCACCCGCCGACCGTGCACGCAACGAGAGGTCGTGTGCTTCGCCGTGCCAGTCCGCAGCCTCGTCGAAGCCGTCGATCGACACGAGGAAGGCACGGTCGACCAGCAGACATGCGGTCGAAGCGCCGAAGATGTCGACGATGCGATCTTGCTGCCCCTGGTCAAGGTCGCCGGGGTTGACGGTCGACGACGTCATTGCGAAACGGTCGGCCTCGAATCCAGCCGACATCAACTTCTCGGGATCGGACCACTCGAGGAGCTTCGCGGCGATCAGATTTCGAGGCTCTCGGCGACGAAGGCACTCTCTGACCAGCGCCGACGTACACCCTGGCTCCATTGCCAAATCGTCGTGGTGAATAAGCAGAAGCGGCTCGGAAGCGGCTTCGGCAACCGCGTTGACCTTCGCGCCGAACCCCGCACTGTCGGGGGCCTCGATGAGCTCGAGACCGGGGATGGACGCCTGATGACGCTCAAGGAGCGGCCCTTCGCCTTCCCCGTGCACGATCGTGACCGACAACTGTGGGTAATCCTGCGCAGCGAGCGCGGCGACGACGTCATCGAACCACGGCCCGGGATCCCGAGTCGGGATGACGACCCGAACGGCCGGTGGTGCGGGCGTGTCTGCGGAGGTGGAGTCGGAGGCCGATTGCACAGCCCCGCTACGCTACCGGTTCGTGGACGACCTCGACGAGCACCCCGACCAGGCAACCGAGCTGTGCGCGCGCTGATTACCGGTGCAGCGGGGTTCGTTGGTCGAACCCTGACCGCCCATCTCCTGGATCTCGGCGACGAAGCCATCACGGACGCTCGCGAGAGCGGCGGCCCGGACGTCACGGATCGAGAGGCCACACACGACTTCGTAACCTCTGCGAACGCTCAGGTGATCTACCACCTCGCTGCGCAGGCGCACGTTCCTACGTCATGGACCGATCCGATCGGAACACTTCGCACGAATGTCGAAGGCACACAAAACGTGCTCGATGCTGCGCACACTGCGGGTACTGCCCGCGTCGTGTTGGTCAGCAGCGCAGAGGTCTATGGCTCGGTCCGCCCCGACCAGCTGCCGATCGACGAAGACGCTCCGCTTCGTCCGACCTCGCCGTATGCGGCCAGCAAAGCCGCGGCAGACATGATCGCTCTGCAAAGCCACCTCGGACGAGGGCAGGACGTCATCCGCCTTCGGGCGTTCAACCACTTCGGACCCGGGCAGCGAACCGACTTCGTCGCCGCTGGTCTGGCGCATCGCATCGCCGTTGCCCAGCGAGACGGGCTGGACGCGATCGACGTCGGTTCGCTCGACGTCCGCAGGGACTTCACCGACGTCCGCGACGTCGTTCGGGCGTACCGCCACGCGGCGGTCGATGGCGTTTCTGGCGAGGTGTACAACGTCTGCAGTGGAATCGATCGTTCGATACAGGAGATTGCCGAAGGCCTCCTTACCGCAGCGGGGTGCGACCTCGAGTTGACGACCTCGACCGCTCTTCAACGAAAGATCGACACGCCCATCGTCCGGGGCAGCTCCGAGAAGCTCCGCGCACAAACCGGATGGCAGCCGACGGTCGCCCTGACCGAGTCGCTCCGCGACATCGTTGCCGACGCAAGGGAGCGCCTCGATGCAGCAAAACCCTGACCACCCGGCCCACAGCCCGAGGATCACCGTTCTCTGTGGCGGGGTCGGAGCGGCGCGTTTCCTGCGTGGCCTCACAAGCGTCGTGAACCCAGCAACGGTGACCGCAGTAATCAACGTCGCCGATGACATGATTTTGCATGGGCTCTCCGTGAGTCCGGACATCGACACGGTGACCTACACACTCGCCGAAGCCATCGACCCCGAACGTGGATGGGGTCTGCGCGACGAGACGTGGGCGGCGATGGAGGCACTCGGCCGGTACGGGGACCGGAACTGGTTCAGTCTTGGCGATCGGGACCTCGGCACCCATCTGCAGAGAACGGCAAGGCTGCATGAAGGTGCAACGCTGACGGACGTCACTCACGAGCTCGCGGACGCGTGGGGCGTCGTTACCACACTGCTGCCGGTGACAAACGATCGTGTCTCGACTCATGTGACTCGAGCGGACACCGGTGTCGAGATCGGCTTCCAGGAGTATTTCGTCGGAGAACAGCACGGTGTGCCCATTTCGTCCATCCGCTTCGATGGAATCGAGCGTGCAGTGGCAACTCCCGAAACACTCCTCGCCATCGAACGGGCCGATGTCGTCATCATCGCTCCGTCAAACCCTCTGGTCTCGATCGCTCCGGTACTGGACGTCCCCGGCATCCGCACGGCTCTCCAGGACCTGACCGCACCCTGCATCGCGATCTCTCCGATCGTCGGAGGCGCTGCGCTGAAAGGGCCCGCAGCGCAGATGCTCGAGGAGCTCGGGCATGAGGCGAGTGCAACCGGCGTCGCCCGTCTCTGGCATGAATTCACCGACGTTCTCGTGATCGACGACCAGGATGTATTCCGCAGCCAGGGAATCTCTTCGCTGGGAGTTGTCCCGTATGTGACGAACACGATCATGTCCAATCCACAGCGAAGCGCGGCGTTGTCACGAGCTGTCCTGTCGGCAGCAACCCTCGCCCGATCCACGCACAGTCAAGGAGGCTCAGCATGACCGAGCACGTTCCGAGCAGCCTGTCCATCGTGCCCGTGACTGGGCTTCCAGAAATAGTGTCGGGGACCGATCTCGCCGGGATGCTGGCCAACGACGTCGATCTCCTCGATCACGACATCCTCGTCGTGACCCAAAAGATCGTCTCGAAGGCAGAGGGGCAGGTCGTCGAGATCGATACGACCGACCCTCGCGGGCACAAGGCCATTGTCGAGGATGAGTCGGTGCGTGTGCTTCGCAGACGTGGCGACCTCATCATCACCGAAACCCGACACGGGTTCGTGTGCGCCAACTCAGGAGTGGACCTCTCCAACGTTGAGGCAGGCCACGCCGTCCTCCTACCCGTCGACTCGGACCGATCGGCGCGTCGCATCCGTGATGTCGTGCGAGCCACGCAAGGGGTAGAGATCGGCGTGATCATCTCCGATACGTTCGGTCGGCCGTGGCGTCGAGGTGTGACCGACGTTGCGATCGGCAGCGCCGGGATCGGTCCGATACTCGACCTTCGGGGAACGAACGACGCTTTGGGCAGGGAGCTGCAAGTGACCGAGGTGGCCGTCGTCGACGAGCTGGCCGCCGCCGCAGATCTCGTGATGGGCAAGAGCGCTGGTTACCCCGCTGCCATCGTTCGAGGCATCCCCGAACACTGGTTTCGAACCGGTAGCGTCGTCGACGAAATCGTGCGCGATGCGAGCGAGGACCTGTTTCGATGACCAATTCGGAGAGTGACGTGTCGCAACCAATCGCCACCATCCTCAGCGGCTATTTCAGTCCCCTACATGTGGGACACCTCGACATGATCGAGGATGCGGCCAGCCAGGGCGACCTATTGATCGTGATCGTCAACAACAATGCGCAGCAGATCGCCAAGAAAGGCAAGCTGATCATCGACGAAGCAGATCGGCTGAGGGTCGTCCGGGCGCTTCGAGACGTTGATCACGCCTTTGTCGCGGTCGACGACGACAGGACGGTCAGTGCGTCGCTCCAGAAGATCGCAGCGGACTACGCCGAATACCGCCTCGTGTTCGCGAACGGCGGCGACAGGGAACCAGCGTTCGTCCCCGAGGCCTCGGTGTGCGAGCAGTTCGGCATCGAAATGACCTTTGGAGTCGGCGGAGACAACAAGGCAGACTCGTCGAGCCGAATCAATGTGGAACTCGGACTCGAAGACGAACAGAGCGCCCCGCCAAGCGAGACAACCTGAGCGTTAGTAGGCGGACTCAGCCTCTGGGCCCGCGTCCGATTCAGCCTGAGTTGCCGTCAGCATCGGCGTCGGCGTCCGTATCTTCGCCGTCTTCGAACTGCAGGTCGTTGATGTTGAGCGCCGGTTCACCGTCCTCGTTAAGGACGACGTTGCCCTCGGCGTCGAGCAGATTACCGTCGGAGTCGAAGCCCTCGCCAGACAGTCCGGGGTCGAGGTCGGTCAGCCCATCCGTCCGCAGAACGCCCGGCGAGGCCTCTGCGGCCTGATCGGTCGCAGCCTGCGGAGGTGGCGGAATCTCGAATCCTTCCGGCGCGAGAGCGATCACGACGCCCTCCTGGTCCTGGCGGAAGCGGAAGTCCCCCAGATCCTCGGTGATTACCTCGCTGGGCTCCGTAGCCCCTGGAGGGAATCGAGCGACCTGAAGGATTGCATCCTCACCACCGCACTGCACCCCCTCGGAGAGCGCTGCCCGGTTCGGGAAGGTCATCTCCTCATCGTTGATGATGTCGGTGCGGGTGGCTTCCATGAAACGCTCGAGTTGTGCGTTGTTGCCCGTCGCCGATGAGGAGAATGGGTGGAGGTGGATCACACCGTCGCCATGGGTGTGGATTCCAGCGTTGGCTACACCCGGATCGTCGAGATTCGGAAGGAAACCCTCGGTCTGGCAGTCGTAGACGCCGAACGCCAAGTGCCAGTGATCGTCGAACGAGGGCGACAGCGCCTCGAGGTCACGCGCATTCCAGGCGAACGCCACGAGCGCAGTACCCGCGATGAAAATCGCCGCGAGCGCCATCGGAAATCCGAGTGACCGCTGTTCGCGGCCAACTGAGGACGACGGGGTGCTACCGGCTTTGGCTGCCTTTGCGACCTTCTTCGAAGAGTCGGAGGGGGTTGAATTTGACGAGTCTGAGCGTGCCACGAGAGACAATGCTAGCGACAATCGGCAAAATTGGATTGCAGGCACCCGATCCTTTTGGAATCGTTACGTCAGCTCCTCAAAGACGGCCTCGTAGTCCTCGGCTGCACGTTGTGGTGTGACCCACTGCTCGACCCACGATCGCCCAGAGACGCCCATCTCGGTTCGCAGCTCGGGAGAAGCGAGCAGCTCCCGTAGTGAATCGACCAACGGACCCGGTACGTCGGGTGGCACGGACCGACCTGCCCCTGCTTCGACGACCACACGTCCGACCTCCGTGCCTTCGTCGACACTTGCAACCACGGGGCGTTCGACGGCCAGAATTTTGTACAATTTGGAAGGCACGCTCGACCAAGCCAACCCTCGGCGAAGCGGGATCACATGGATGTCGGCAGCCGCAAGGACCTCGGGTACACGCTCGACTGGCTGGTAGGGAATGACCCGGAAGTTCTCGAGTCCTTCAGCCCGCCGGCGCACCTCGCCAATTGCCGATCCTCCACCGTTGACGACGAACACGACATCTTCGAGGTCGGTCATCTCTCGAGCGGCGTCGGCCAACAACTCGATGGATTGTGAGAACCCCACGTTCCCGCAATACATCACGATCCTCTTGCCCTCGAGTCCGTACTCGGCTCGATAGGAGTTCTCGAGCGGCTGGGGTTCGAACTTCGAGATATCCACGAAATTCGGAATGATACGCGTTTGGGTATCCGTCTTGTTCTCGACGTTTCGCTGCATCTCTTCGCTGAGAACAGTCACGACGTCGGCACGGTCGTACACGAAACGCTCCAGCGACTGAGCGGCCGAGATCACCTTCGGGTTCGAGATCGTGCCGGTCTCGATCGCGACATCGGGAAATACGTCCTGAATGTTGAACACAAACGGCACCCGACGGCGTTTGGCGGCGACCCACCCAGCAACTCCAAGGGAGAGCGGAGGCGACATGGCGAACACAACATCGGCGTCGAATCGATCGACAACCGCGGCGCCGAGGCCGACGGCAGTGAAGCCCGCAAACGCAGCCGCCCGAGCGCCGATGTTGGTCTTGTCGGTCGGAAATGGGTGGACACGTGTGATCTTGCCCCACGGGCGCTTCTCGGTTTGGGTGAGCTTGCGCTCCCACCCGGCCTCGACCGCGTGGTCTCGATACCAGGGAAGCGCCGTGACGACGTGAAGCTCGTGCCCCATGGCGCCGAGATGGTTGACGATCGCGCTCATGAACTCGCCTGTTGGAGCGCTGTCTGGCTCGAAATGTGGACAGAGAACTTGGATCTTCACCGAGCGCAAGGTTAGGTCGCGGCTCGCTCGTATGCGCTCCGTTGTTGTGTCGCAGTTGTCTCGGCCGAATATCGAGCTGCGTTTGCGCGCCCAGCCTCCACTGCGGCGATGCGAGCCGCGCCCTCGAGCGGCGAGACTAGGGCTTCCGTCCAGGCCGTTCTATCTCGGGGGTCGAGGAGTACGGCCCCCAGGCCTGCGACCTCCGGAAGAGCACAAGCGGTCGAGGCAACGACAGGTAGCCCCGCCTGTTGAGCTTCTAGAACCGGCAGTCCGAATCCCTCATATAGCGACGGGAATACAAGCACCTCGGCCGACGCAAGGAGGAAGTCCAAGTCACCTCTCGTGACGTGGCCCAGCATGTGGATCTTGGCGGATGTGGCCGCGGCCTTCTCCCGAATCTCCTGATCATCTCGACCGATGGCTCCGACACACAGGAGCTGCAGATCGGGCCGTTCGAGAGCGGCATCAGAGAAGGCGTCGAAGAGACATGTGTGGTTCTTGTGGTTCATCGTCATTGCCGGGTAGAGCGCCACCGGACCGCGGTTCACGATGTTCCTGACCAGAGCCGTGGGTTCGTGCGGCCCAACGCCGACGCGTGCTCGGGCAAAGGCCGAGACAGTGATGACTCGCTCAGGCGGCAATAAAAACCTCTCGCGCACCTGCTCCCCAACCCAATCACTCGGAGTGATAACGACGTCAGCTCGGTCGATGGCGGTCGGAATCGCCCGGGCGAGGAATGCTCGTTTGACGGCCGAGAAGTTCTGGGGATCGTCGAGCGGTTGCAAGTCGTGAATCGTGACAGCACTCGGAGACCCAGCGAACGGGACGGTTCCCCCGGGGTGATGTGCAACATCTATGCCCCGACTCATGCAGTGGCGCAGCCATGTGCGCTCGAGGATCACTCTCAGCGCCGGCGCGTCGAACCCCGATGGGGCGCGATGCTCGACGATCGAAGCCGACCCCGGTCGCACCGCTTCGATGGCTGAGGTGGTGCCGAACAGATGTAAGTCGAGCGCTTCTTGGTCCGAGGCGAGCGACTCCAGGATTCGACGAATGTAGGTCTCGGTTCCTCCGACTTCGCCAGGCCTGAGCCACAGCAGGTTGATGCCGATACGGATGGTCATCGATTGACCGCCTCGTAGACCGCCGCCGTTGCCTCGGCTGTTTTGGACCACTCGTAGGTAGAGGCTCGAAGTCGACCTCGCTTCCCCATCGCTGTTCGTTCGGTCGGGTCCCGAAGAAGGGTTTCGATCGCGGCCGCCAACGCCGACGGACTCGTCGTGTCGACGGCGAGGCCTGCATCTCCCGCGATTTCTGCCGGCGCGGTGTTCCAGGTCACGACCACCGGCGTCTCTTGCGCCATTGCCTCAAGCACGGGCAAACCGAAACCTTCAAAATGGCTGGGGTACACGAGCAGCGACGCAGCCCGCATCAACGCAGCCACTTCGCGATTTGAAACCTCACCCAACAAAACCCCTCCCGGCACGCTCACGTCCCCCCACCCGCGGGGACCAGCAACGACGAGCGGAGGGCTCGACTCGAGAACAGACATCGCAGCAGCGAGACCTGCGAGATTCTTTCTGGGCTCGAGGGTTCCCACGTAGAGCACGAACTCCTCACCTAGACCATGCCGCTTGCGGACCTCTTCCACCTCCGAAGTCGAAGCCTGCGTCTGGTCAACTCCCCATGGAATCGTGGTGATGCGCCGCTCGTCTATCCCTGCCAGGACACAATCATCGGCCGTCGTCTCGGACGGCACAATGACCGCAGCGTGGCCGTCCACCACGGAACGCAAAAACCGATTGAAGAAGCGCACACCGTTTGCGGTGAACCAATCCGGATGTCGGACAAAGGCCAAATCGTGGATCGTGACTACAAGCGGGGTCGCGATCGGGGGGACTACATACGCAGGCGCGTGCGTGACATCGACGTCAAGCCACCGATCGAGCGATGGCCACCCGAATCGGCTCCACGCTTGGGTCAGAACTCGTCCGGGCAGCGGGATCTGCTGTCGATCGAGACCGACAGGAAGCTCGAGCACCGGTGAGCGTCGATGGAGTCCCGAAACTCCGATCATCTCGACATCGGTGTGGGACAGAAGCGCGTCGACGAGCGAATTCGTCGATCGTGCCGTGCCACCAGGAACGGCGTTCCAGTTCTGCTCGACGAGAATCGCGGTCCGGGTCACCCGACGACGTTACTTCTCCAGGAGCGAGGCGAAGTAGGCAATCGTGTGTTCGAGTCCTTCACGCAGCTGCACTTCGGGCGACCAACCCAGTAGCGATTGCGCCCTGGTGATGTCGGGCTTGCGCTGGGTTGGATCGTCGATCGGCAGATCGTGATACGTCACCGTGCTGCCGCTGTTCGTCATCTCGACGACGAGCTCGGCGAGCTGGCTGATCGTGAACTCGTTCGGGTTGCCGATGTTCGTCGGGGCGTGGACATCGCTGTCGAGCAACGCGAGGAAGCCACGGATCTCGTCCGCTACGTAGGTGAAACTGCGAGTTTGTGAACCATCGCCGTAGATAGTGAGGTCCTCGCCACTCAACGCCTGGACGATGAAGTTCGACACGACTCGCCCATCATTGGGGCGCATGCGGGGCCCGTAGGTGTTGAAGATCCGGACGATTCGTGTGTCGAGTCCGTGATGGGTGTGATACGCCATCGTCATCGCTTCAGAGAAACGTTTGGCCTCGTCATACACGCCGCGGGGTCCGACTGGGTTGACATTGCCCCAATATTCCTCGGTCTGAGGATGCACCAGCGGGTCGCCATAGACCTCGGATGTGGAAGCCATGAAGAACTTCGCACCCTTTGCTTTGGCCAACCCGAGGCTGTTGTGTGTGCCCAACGATCCGACCTTCAATGTCTGGATCGGCATCTCGAGGTAATCGATCGGCGAAGCGGGCGACGCGAAGTGCATGACGACGTCGACGTCTCCGGGAACCCACATGTAGTTCGAGACATCGGCATTCACGAAGGAGAAGCCCTCGCGTTCGAAATTGTGCTCGATGTTCCTGGTCTCGCCGGTCACGAGGTTGTCGATGGCGACCACCGCATCACCTCGCGCCAGTAGCGCATCTCCGAGGTGCGACCCCAGAAACCCGGCTCCGCCTGTGATGACGACTCGGGCCATCAGGAGCGTCCGATCCCTTGGTACGAGAATCCTCGACGACGAACCGCGCCACGATCGAGGAGGTTGCGAGCGTCGACGATGTGCTTCTTGCCCATCACCTCGACCAGCTTGTCGAGATCGATGAACTTGAACTCTTCCCACTCGGTGAGAATTGCGAGGACATCGGCACCCTCGGCCGCCGCGTACGCATCACCAACAACGCTGACGCCTTCGATCGGGCACTCGGTTGCGACGGGGTCATATGCGCTCACGATGGCACCGGCGGCCACTAAGCGACCCGTGATCTCTATCGATGGCGAGTCGCGCATGTCGTCCGTTCCGGCCTTGAACGTCAGCCCGAGCACACCGATCTTGATGCCCTCGACCGAACCGCCAGCAGCGACGCGTATCTTCTCGACTACACGGTCGAACTGCTCGTCGTTGACCTCGATGACACCCTTGAGGAGCGCGAAGTCATACCCACCATCCTCGGCAATGCCGATCATGGCTTTCGTGTCCTTCGGGAAACATGAGCCGCCCCAACCGGGACCAGGCTTCAAGAAATGGTGTCCGATTCGACTGTCGTAGCCGATACCCATGAGCACGTCAGCAACATCGGCTCCCACCGCTTCGCAGACAGCTGCTACGGCATTTGCGAAGCTGATCTTCGTTGCTAAGAACGCGTTCGACGCGTACTTGGTGGTCTCGGCAGATGCAGGATCCGTGATCAGAATCGGGGCTCGGACGCCCAGGTACAGCGCTGCGACTCGAGATGCAGCGCCGCGGTCATCCGCGCCAATGACGACGCGGTCGGGGTTCAAGAAGTCACTGACAGCGGACCCCTCACGCAGGAACTCCGGGTTCGACACAACCGAAACGTCAGGGCGGCCCATGGCCCGCTCCACGAGCAACGTCGATCCGACCGGGACGGTCGACTTGTTCACGACTACAGCGCCTCGATCGAGGAAGGGCGCGATCTCTCGCGCAGCCGCTTCCACATAGCTGAGATCTGCACGGCCGTCAGCGCCCTGTGGGGTCGGGACGCAGAGGTAGACGAACTCGCGTCCCTTGACAGCGTGTTCCGCGCCCAGGACGAAGTCGAGGCGTCCGGCCTTCATATTTTCCTGGACGATCGCTTCGAGGCCGTCCTCATGGATCGGGATCTCGCCGTTCTTCAGCATCTCGACCTTGGAAGCATCGATGTCTGCGCACAGAACGTTGTGGCCCAGCTGAGCGAAGCACGCGCCGGTCGTCAGACCGACGTAGCCCGTTCCAACCACAGCGATACGCGATGCGGATTGGATGTCAGTAACTGCCATTCGATGAACTCCTCGGTATCAGCTGCCCGTCGGTGTACACGACGCGTCTTCTGGCGGTCTCCCCCGTACAACGAGCGTAGGAGACGGTTCGACAGACGTCGCTGGGCCAATCGGCACATCGGCACTGTCGGGTACCGAAGTCGAGGCTAAATCCGGTTCGTCGTCATTTCCGACATTCGTGGAAAAAGTTTCGGAGGTGTCAGAAGTAACCACGGTTGTGGTCGTTCCACCAGCCAGCAAGCGAATCGACTGGTCGAGACCGGGTGCGATGTCTCCCACCGGCCGAGGAAACTGGCGAACACCCGCGAAATCCGCGCCCACGGTGAGCCGAAGTTCGGATCCGACGGCAGGGGCCAGCTTGGGCACACCCTCGAGGTAGCGAGCGACGAGCAGGGCTTCATTGCGACTATCGGGGTCGAATTGGATCGTCGTTTGCCCAGCCGCTTCCTCATCAGACCGAATTGTCACGAACCCGCGCTCTTCGAGTTGTTCAGCGTGGGAATCACTGGCGGAGACGACCTCGAGCGAAACCTGCTCGGGTCGGACACCATCGGCATTACCTTGGAAGATCGTGAGGAGGTCACCCGCTTCCTCCGTGACGAGCGCCTCCCCCACATATCGACCTTCTTCGGTGAACTCCGCCGCCACGGGCAGCGTCGAAACAGCGAGCGCTTCGGTGTCGTAGTCCGCGAACGCGGAGGCAAGGTCCAACATGTCCCCGGGAGTCAACTCTTCGTCGAGTTGCACCGCCTGGGTGCCCGCATGGATGAAATCGCCAATGCGGCTCAGGTCCGATCGGCCGACGGCCAGAACCTGTTCGAGTGCAAGAACCAGAAACTCTTGCTGACGTTCGATTCGTGCCAGGTCCGGGGAGACGGCACGAAGCCGAACCCACTCTCCGTCGATAAACTCCTCGATCTTGCGTGCGCGAACATACCCAAGAGATTCGCCGCCATTGAGCGACCAGCAGCCGGCATCAACTCGCAAACCCGATCCGAGGTCGCGGGTCGCGTAGGGAAAGTTGATAGGGACACCACCGACGATCTCGACGATCTCGGCGAAGCCCGCGAAGTCAGCGATCACGAAGTGGTTGATCGGAATGTCGAGGTTCGAGTCGATCGTCGAGATCAGAGCCTCCATGCCCCCGACGGCCTGGGTCGCGTTGATCTTGGTCGTCCCGCCGCCGGGTGCTTCCACGATCAAATCTCGCGGAAGGGACAACACAGCCGCATTGCCGGTCGCTGGATCGAGCCGAATAATCAAGATCGTGTCGGGGCGCACGACGCCTCGGGCTTCATCTTCTACATTGCGGCCGTCGCGCACGGGGTCATCGGGGTCGAGACCCTCCGAGCTGTCGACTCCGACAAGGAGAACGTTGACCGGGTCGCCAGGGTCGCCACCGGTTGCGAGCACCTCCGGTCCAACTCGAATCCGGGGAAGGTCCGCAAGGATCGTTCGAGCTTCCCAGAAGAACTGCGCCGCCAAGAAGAAGCCTGCTGCAACCAGAAGCCCGCAGAGCAAGAGCATCCGTTGCGGCCAAGTCCGTCGACGTCGGGGTTCGAGAGCGGCGGCCGTCATTTCGGCCCCAAACCTAGTCGTCATCGCCGATCTCAGACCGCAGGTGGACAACATCTCCGACGTCGACCCGCTGCTGCACCCCGTCGTGAACAACGATCAGGGCTCCCGTCCGGTCGACATCGGTGGCCATGCCCGTGATCACACCGCCAGGTTGTTCGAGGCGCACCCGCGTACCGATCGTCAGACAGCGGTCTCGGTATCGGTCCTGCAGCCATGCCGTTCCAAGACGGGTTACCGATTCGAGTTCAGCGTCGAAGGCAGAGACGAGAGCTCGGCCGAGTTCTTCACGGTCGACCGCCGTCTCGGCGAGCGCGTCGAGGCTTGCGGCATCGGCGAGCTCGGGATGGTCGGCTCGAAGGACGGGATCGTTGGTTGGCCAGCTCGTGTTACAGCCGAGACCCGCTACAACTCCGGAAAATTGTCCGTCGATCATGACAACCTCGCTCAACATCCCGCCGACCTTCTTCCCGGAGAGCTCCAGGTCACCCGAGACCGCGAGGAGATCATTGGGCCACTTCAAGCCAACGGTTCGACCCGATGCTTCGATTGCGGTCACTGCGGCGACTCCGAGTGCGGTGGGAATCACATGGGCCTCGGAGGCCTCGCTCCACGGCACGTAGAACGACACCATTAATCCTCCGCCCGCCACCATGTCCCAACGCCGATTTCTCCTCCCGCGGCCAGCCGTCTGCACGTCCGCAAACAGTGCTGCCCCTTCATTCGGAGACCGGCGAGCGTGCGCAACCATTTCAGCGTTCGTTGATCCGATCGTGGCTGTCCACGAGACGCTCCGGAATCGATCAGAAGTTGCATCTTCGAGCTGCATTGCGTCGAGTGTGTCTCATCTGTCTCACCGAGCCAACTCGCAATTGGTTGCCCGTGTCGACTACGAACAAGGAATGTTCTCGAATGTTCTCATTGCTAACCGTGGC
>CAXMRH010000150.1:0-10223 GCA_964196045.1 uncultured Chthoniobacterales bacterium
GAGGCGATCGACGCCGTGAACGCAGATCCTGATTCGGGATATTTCGACCTCGAAGAGGAACTTGGGGATCTTCTCTTCCAGGTTTTCTTCCATTCCCGCCTGGCAGCCGAAAATGGTCGTTTCACCGTTGCTGATGTCGCCGATGGAATTACGGGCAAGCTCGTTCGGAGACATCCGCACGTTTTTGGCGACGCAGACCCAGAGGCGACTGTTGCGAATTGGGAATTGTCGAAGCTGGAGGAGAAAGAGCGCGAGAGCTTGATGGACGGCGTGCCGAGTGCACTGCCAGCCCTTCTTCAAGCACTCAAAGTCCAGAAACGGGCAGCTGCGACCGGTTTCACGGGACCAGACCTTGGGTGGGCGCTTGCTGATGTCGCCGATGAGCTCGCCGAAGTGACCGAAGATCCTTCCGAACACGAGGTGGGGGACCTTCTTTACGCCGCCGTCCAAGTCGCTCGAATGCTCGACATCGATCCAGAATCTGCGCTGCGAGCTGCGACCGGGAGGTTCTCGACACGCTTCCGTCACGTCGAACGGATTGCAGCAGATCGAAGCCTGACGCTCGCTGCGCTGAATCTGACGACACTCGAAGAGCTTTGGATCGAAGCCAAGACCGCAACGGATGACCCCGCTCCGGGCGATCGCTGATCTGCCCGCTATCTCTGACTGGTAGAGCAACATGGGCAAACGGCAGAGCGTCGGCGTGTAGGTTTTCAACGGGCGTTGGGGTCCAGTGTTGGACAGCAGCGCCCTTCGACGTACATACGTCGCATCGAAACCAAGAGGAGAATTCGTGTCGGCAATCGAGTCGGTAGCTGGAATCGAAGTCATCGACTCACGGGGCAACCCGACGGTCGAGGTCGTCGTCACTACGGAATCCGGAGCGAAGGGCCGCGCACTTGTGCCCAGCGGAGCTTCCACGGGTCGATTCGAAGCGGTCGAACTTCGCGATGGCGGCGATCGCTACATGGGCAAGGGTGTTCTCACCGCGGTGGGCTTCGTGAACACCGATCTTGCAGAAGCTGTTGTTGGGTTGCCGGTCACTTCGCAGCGCGCGATCGATGCCGCGATGATTGAGGTCGACGGAACGCCGAACAAGGGTCGATGTGGAGCGAACGCCATCTTGGGCGTCTCGCTTGCCGCTGCCCACGCTGCCGCCGCCGAGCTCGACCTTCCGCTCTACCGATACATCGGCGGGCCGAACGCACACGTGCTTCCTGTGCCGATGATGAACGTTCTGAACGGTGGCGAACATGCAGACAACAACATCGATCTCCAAGAGTTCATGCTTATGCCGGTCGGCGCCTCGAGCTTCTCTGAAGGCCTGCGCTGGGGCATCGAGACATACCACACACTGAAGGGGGTCCTGCATGAACGCGGACTCGCAACGGCGATCGGCGACGAAGGAGGCTTTGCGCCGAACCTCGCCTCGAACGAAGAAGCCCTCCAACTACTCGTCGAAGCAATCGAGAAGGTCGGTCTTCGCCCCGGCGACGACATCGCCCTCACGATGGACGTCGCGGCCTCGGAGTTCTTCCATGATGGCCAGTACGTCCTCGCTGGCGAGAATCGCAGTCTGAGCCCCCACGAGATGGCGAGCTACTTGGCTGACCTGTCGACGAAGTATCCAATCGTCTCGATCGAGGACGGACTCGACGAGGAGGATTGGGACGGCTGGGCTGCGCTCACCGAGATGGTCGGTGACCGAATCCAACTCGTGGGCGACGACCTGTTCGTCACGAATAGCACCCGTCTACAACGCGGAATCGATTCTGGTATTGCGAACTCCATCCTCGTAAAGGTCAACCAGATCGGTTCACTGACGGAGACCTTGGACACCGTCGGTTTGGCCACCTCGAACGCATACACCTCGGTGATGTCTCACCGATCGGGCGAGACTGAGGATGCAACGATCGCAGACCTCGCGGTTGCGGTGAATTGCGGACAGATCAAAACAGGTGCGCCGGCGCGCTCTGATCGGGTCGCGAAGTACAACCAACTCATTCGGATCGAAGCCGAGCTTGGTGACGCCGCCGTGTATCCAGGCAGATCGGCTCTGGCTGGCGCATGAATCAGTCATCGAACACTCGGCGCCGGCCGTCGGCGGGGCGCGCGCAGAGCGCTTCACGTCCTGGGCCGAGGCGACGCCGACCGCAGGAGCACGAGCAGTTGGTGAACAGTCCTCGGTCAGCGCGAGTCCGTCGGCACGCTCGCGTTTCCACATCGCGCTCACAGCCAGCTCGTGCAAACGAACCACGACCAATCCTCAAGACCCTCACGAAGTTCGTTGCCCGAGCATTGCTTGGACTCGTGATCCTGGCGGTCTTTGTCTTCGGTGTCTTCCCGACCGGCAGCTACCTCGAGCAGCGGAACGAGCTGGACCGCGCAGTTGATCAGCTCGATGCGCTCGAACGTGAAAACGAGAACCTCGAGTCGAGAGTCGAGCGACTGGAGAGCGATGAAGAGATCGAGCGTGTCGCGAGGAACGAGTTCGACATGGTGCTCCCCGATGAGGAGAGCTATTTAATTCTGCCTCCAGGGGGCTAGCCCGCGTTCACCCGCGTCCTGGAACTCCGCTGACAGCCGCGTAATCGGTTGCGGCGCAGTTGGATTCGTCACGTAGAGTTTCCGAATGAGCCGTGCCGAACTGTCGTCTGTCGAAGCGGTCATGGAGCAGCTTGCGGCACATGACTACCTGGCCGACAGGGGACTCGCGACCTCGATCTTTCTTGCGGCTGAGCTCGAGCGACCGCTCTTTCTCGAAGGTGAAGCAGGCGTCGGGAAAACCGAAGTTGCGAAGGTCCTTGCGGCGATCACCGGAGCGGAGCTCATCCGTCTGCAGTGTTACGAAGGTATCGACGTCTCTCAGGCGCTGTACGAATGGAACTACACCCGGCAGCTCCTCCATCTCCGTACGGCCGAGGCGACCGGGTCCGCGCACGAGTCCAGCGATGTGGACCTCGAGGACGAGCTGTTCACGGATCGATTCTTGATTCGCCGACCGCTGCTGGCGGCGATCGATCACCGATCAACCGTGCCGCCAGTCTTGCTCATCGACGAAGTCGACCGAGCGGACGACGAGTTCGAGGCCTTCTTGCTGGAGGCATTGTCCGACTACTCCGTGACCGTGCCAGAGCTCGGTGTCTTTCATGCCGAGAATCCGCCGCTTGTGATCATCACCTCGAATCGCACCCGTGACGTTCATGACGCGCTCAAGAGACGGGCGTTGTACCACTGGGTCGAACATCCCGATTTCGAGCGCGAGGTCGCCATCTTGGAGAAGAAGGCACCCCACGTGCCGGCGAGTCTGGCACGCCAAGTGGCCTCGGCCACCGGCCAGTTCCGGGACATGGCAATGTACAAACCACCCGGTGTCGCTGAGACGTTGGATTGGGCGAATGCACTGCATCTTCTCTCGCAGTCCAAGCTCACCGAGGAGGCAGTAGATGCGACCCTCGGAACACTTCTCAAGTATCGAGAGGACCAGGAGCGGGCACGTCGTGAGGGGATCGAGAGCGTGATCGAGATCGCACTCGGCGCATGACCGAACCGGTCCTCGAGACCGAGAGGGCGTTCACTCCACCCGATATCGAACGGGTTGCCGCCGGTTTCGTGCACTGCCTTCGTAGTGGCGGGCTCGTCGTCGCCATCGCTATGACACTCCGGTTCGCCGACGCGCTTGACGCAGTCGGAGTTGGCAGCGGCGAAGATGTGTATTGGGCCGGGCGAGCAACGCTGGTCACGCGTCCCGAAGACATCGCCATGTACGACGCGATGTTTCTTGCTTTCTTCCACCACAACGGCGTCGGGTTCAAGGTCCGGTTCGAAGATGAGGCGGATTCGGCCTCCCTCGCGACCGATGACGGAACCGGCGAGGGTGACGGCCAAAGCGACGACGAGGTGATCTCGTTGAGGTACAGCGCTGCGGAGGTCTTGGGCGACAAAGACTTCGCCGACTTCACGAAGGCCGAGCTTTACGAGGCACAGCGGGTTATGGCGAAGATGCGGCTTCAGCCGTCGCTACGATCGTCCCGTCGGCGGATTCCCGATCGGCAGGGGAGTCGCGAAGATCTTCGTCGAACCGTCCAAGCAGCGATGAGAACAGCCGGTGAACCGCTCACTCTTCGGCGCACGTCGACGGGACACCGGACCCGCCGCCTAGTCCTTCTTCTCGACGTGAGCGGCTCGATGGAGCCCTATGCCCGAGTGCTCATTCGGTTCGCTCATGCTGCGGTTGTCGGTCGAGGTCGTGTCGAGGTCTTTGCACTAGGGACCCGGCTGACACGAATGACGAGACAACTCGGCTCACACGATGTCGACGAAGCAGTGTCGGCGGCTGCGGAGTCTGTTGTCGACTGGTCGGGCGGAACCCGGCTGGGTGAGGCGATTGGCGCATTCAACGACGAGTGGGGAGTTCGGGGAATGGCTCGCGGTTCGATCGTGGTCATCCTTTCTGACGGATGGGACCGGGGTGAACCTGCCGAGATGGCCCTCGAGATGGAACGCCTCCACCGGACGGCGCATCGCGTGGTGTGGGTGAACCCGCTGAAGGCGAGCCCTGGCTACGAACCGATAGCTCGTGGAATGGCGGCAGCCATGCCACATATCGACACCTTCCTCGAGGGCCACTGCCTCGATTCGCTCGCGACGCTCGCCGAATCGATCGGAGCATGAGACCAGTGTCGGTCGGAGGTAACGTCAAAGCACGATGAAGGAACTCCTGAACGATCTCGACCGATGGCAACGACAGGGCAAGGCCATCGCTGTCGCACGAGTCGTCGATCTCGATGGCTCGGGCCCACGTCTTCCTGGTGCAGCGATGGCGGTCAGCGAAGATGGCGAAGTCTCGGGATCCGTCTCGGGCGGCTGTGTCGAAGGTGCGGTCGTCACCGAAGCAATGGAGGTACTGGAGACCGGCGACCGTCGGACGGTCACGTTCGGCTATTCCGATGACGAGGCGTTCGCGGTTGGGCTCACGTGTGGCGGAACGATTCACCTCTTCATCGAACCGCTGGACTGGTAGCCATGAACGCTGCGACGCCGCTGTTCGACCAACTACGAGATGCGTTCCGCGCGGAGGCTCCGATCGCATTGGCGACCACAATCGAAGGGCCGAACATCGGCTCCAAGATGCTTGTCAGTCCAGAGGAAACGGTTGGCTCGCTGGGCGACCTGGACCTCGATCGTGTCGTAGCCCGAGATGTTCTAGGTGAATTGGCGGCGGGGCGTACCGGGATCCGTCGCTATGGTCCGCAGGGTCAGGCCCGCGAGGACGACGTCGCGGTCTTCATCGAGAGTTTTGCTCCACCGCCTCAAATGGTTATCTTCGGCGCGGTCGATTTCACGGCTGCCCTGGCGCGGGTGTCAAAGTTCCTCGGGTATCGGGTCACGGTGTGCGATGCACGGCCGGTGTTCGCGACCAAAAAGCGGTTTCCACTGGCCGACGATGTCGTGGTCGACTGGCCCGATCGGTTGCTCGCGGAGATCGGCGATTCGCTTGGCGAACGCGACGCTGTCGCCGTATTGACCCACGATACGAAGTTCGACATCCCAGCGATCACGTCAGCGCTGGCAACCAATGTGGGCTACATCGGTGTCATGGGCTCGCGACGAACCCACGACGATCGGACGAAACGGCTCATAGACGCGGGGCTGTCGCCGGAGGAGTTGGCTCGACTCCGCTCCCCGATCGGTCTCGACCTCGGCGGTCGAACCCCAGAGGAGACAGCGATCTCGATCGTCGCGGAGATCATTGCGCTTCGGACTGGTCGGGTCGTGCCCGCGTTGCGTGACACCGAGGGTCCCATCCATCGATGAGCAGAGCGTCGCTCGCCGATCGTGTCTCACACGGGCGGCTCTTATCCGGGTCGTACCGAGAACGAGGCCGTCCAATTGTCCGAGGTCTCGTCGTTGATGAAGAGCCTCCATGCCAACCGCTTGCCGCGGGGCAGTGGCAGGGCGCCGAAGTTGATGCCCAGCGGGACCCACAATTCGCTGCCAGGAGCTATCCCCGCTGGACGCCCCGCTTCGAACTGCCCATTGAGGCTGATTGCCTTGTCTCGAACGGTCACTTCGTGCCCGTCCTCATCGGTGAGGTCGAGGCGCCAATGGTGTTTGACGTTCGCTTGATCCCACGGAACCCCAATGCGCACAGCTACCGAGATCTGCTGAGGTCGTGGTCCGATCACGCCCAGGCCGCCGCCAAGGATGAAGAGCTTGCCATCGTTCACTTGCACGGCGTCTGCCATCAAGACGATCGCACGGAACGCTGGCGGGTTGAAGGCGAGGTCGGGCTGCTCCACTGCGACGACCCTATCGGCTCCGTTCGAGCCCACGAGGCCACGCGATGACGATTGCAGCAGTCATTCTTGCGGCCGGAGCCGGGTCAAGATTCGCCGGACCAGGGGACAAACTCCGAGCTGACGTACTCGGAACACCGGTGCTGCGTCGATCGGTCGAGGCCGTTCTGAGCGTGGGGTATGACGACGTGATCGTGGTAGTCGGCGATGATCCCCTCGATGACGTATTGCCCGACGGCGTGACCGTTGTCCAGTGCGAGACATGGCGAGAGGGCCAATCACACTCGCTGCAGGCTGGGGTCGCCGCTGCGCGGGAGATCGGCCACGACGCTGTTGTGGTTGGCCTTGGAGATCAACCGCTTGTCGGTACGGCTAGCTGGCGAGCCCTCTACTCCGAAGCGTCGAGCCCGATCGTGGCAACCACGTACGCAGGCCGTCGTCGCCCTCCAACGCGACTGGACGCATCGGTGTGGGGACTTCTTCCGGAGACTGGTGATAGGGGTGCGCGAGATGTACTCGTCAATTCGCCAGATCTCGTCACCGAAATTGCGAGCGCTGGCTACCCGAACGACGTTGACACGGAGGAAGCCCTCGAAATCGTTCGGCAGCGAGCCGCCGATGTCGAAGCGGTGGTCGAGCTGCTTGGGAGAGAGCCAATGGGGCACTTCGATGTCGTTGCGCGAGATGAAGACGGCAGACCCGTCGTACTCAAGAACTACCCCCTGCTGGCGAGCGGGCGACCAATGCCGACGTTGTACTGGCTCTGCGGAGATCGCGAGTCCATTCTCGTTGGCCGACTGGAGTCGATGAAGGGCGTTCGGAGGGCCGAAGCCGACGTTGGACTCGACGCGATCAGCGCTGCGCACGAGCGCTACCGCGTCGAACGCGATCAGATCCTCGAGGACTCAGGCGCCGACCCGAAACATCGTCCAAGCGGCGGTGTCGGAGGGACTCGTCAAGGTGTCAAGTGCCTTCATGCGCACTACGGCTGGTGGCTTGCCGGCGGTGATGACCCGGTCGGGCAGTGGGTTTTCGAGCATCTCCATGAAGTCGATACGCCCAACTGGCCCTCCCAACCACACATCGAACAAGTCGTGAACGAGGAAGAATGACGAAACCTGTGTACGCCGCCATCGACTGCGGCACGAACTCCACGCGATTGATGATCGGCGATGGGACCACCACGTTCGAACGGGAAATGATCATCACGGGTTTGGGCCGCGGTGTTGACGCAACCGGACGTTTGGCCGACGATGCGATCGAACGAGTACGCGTGGCGCTCGCTACATATCGAGAGATCATGGACCGCTACGACATCGCAGGCACGAGGATGACGGCGACATCAGCGGCACGCGACTCCTCAAACCGCGAGGAGTTCTTCGACATCTCTGAGCAAACCATCGGGGTACGGCCCGGGCTCATCACCGGACACGAGGAGGCTGAACTCTCCTTCCTTGGTGCGACAGCCGAGCTCGACCCCGCAGATGGACCGTTCCTCGTTTTCGACATCGGCGGAGGTTCGACCGAATTTGCTGTTGGGAGCAGCCGAATGGAAGGTGGCTTCTCGACCGACATGGGAAGTGTGCGGTTCACCGAGAAGTACATCGAGCACGATCCGCCGAGACCCGAAGAACTCGTCGCCTGTCTCTCGGTCGCCGAAACTCACCTGGACGATGTCTTGCGTGAGATCCCGATAGTCCGCGGCGCTCGACAACTCGTCGGTCTTGCCGGAACCGTGTCGACAGCCGCCGCCGTCGAGATCGGGTTGGCCGAGTACGACCGCGATCAGATTCATCACTTTCGACTCACCCGCGAGGCAATCGAGGATGTCTTTCGAACATTGGTCACCGAGTCCAGACGGGATCGGCGACACAATCCGGGACTCGAGGAGGGGAGGGTGGATACGATCGTTGGCGGCATGTGCATACTGACTCGCATCGTTCGATACTTCGACGCCGAAAACGTCTTGGTCTCCGAGGCCGACATTCTCGACGGACTAATTATGTCGCAGATGTCATGATTCGTTCACCCGCAGAACCTGGCTCGAAACCGCTGATCGGCCGACGTCTCGTGCTCCGACCTCTCCTCGTCGAAGATTACTCGCAGTGGAACGAAGTCCGTATGGTCAACGAGGACTGGCTGACGAGGTGGGAACCTCAGCGAGTTGCCGGGCAACCCGATGTCGTCCAGAACCGACAGGCATTCTCGTCGCGCTGCGCCGCACGACAACGAGAACGCCAGCTCGGCACTGGCTATGGGTTCGGCATCTTTGTGGACAACATGCTCGCTGGTGAGATGAATGTCTCGTCGATCCAGCGTGGCCCCTTTCAGAACGCCTACGTGGGCTACTGGATCGACCAACGACACGCCGGCCAGGAGTACACGCCGGAGGCGCTCGTCGTGGCGATGAGGTTCGCGTTCGAAGACCTTCGACTTCACCGCCTACAGATCGCGATCATCCCGCGCAACCGTCCTAGCCGCCGGGTGGTTGAGAAGCTTGGAATTCGACTCGAGGGGATGGCTGAGCGTTACCTCGAGATCAACGGCAACTGGGAAGATCATCTCCGCTACGCGATCACCACCGAAGAGTGGCATGAACGTGTCGACGAGTTCGGCGCTTGGCTGTGAGCCAGACCTCCACAACGGCTTCATAGATCGAATACCGCTGCACGACCGGGTCCTTGGACCCTGTTGCGGCGACCTCCTGACCCAGAAGATGGTTTCACGTCCGGGCACGTTTCGTCTGCCCGGCGCGACCTGTGTTTGACCGGAGGAAGAAATGACCACCACGAAGTGGGTCTACGGATTCGATGAGATCGACGCAGCACAAGCAAGCGTCGACGGCGACTGGGACGCAGTACGCGGCTTGCTCGGCGGCAAGGGTGCCAATCTCGGCGATATGGCACGGCTCGGGGTCCCGGTGCCCCCTGGGTTCACGATCACGACACAGGCGTGCAATACGTTCAGCGACGCGGACGGGGTGTTGCCTCCCGGTCTGTGGGATGAGGTGACGGCTGCGGTCACGAAGCTGGAGTCGGCGACCGGGAAACGATTCGGCGATGCCGAGCAGCCGCTCCTCCTGGCCTGCCGTTCGGGAGCGAAGTTCTCGATGCCTGGAATGATGGACACGGTGCTCGACATCGGCCTCAACGACGACGTCGTCAAGGGAATGATCGAGAAGACCGGCGACGAACGGTTCGTGCTCGACTCGTACCGACGGCTGCTTCAGATGTTCGGCGGTGTGGTGCTGGGCGTGGCCGACGAGGCCTTCGAGACAGTGCTCCGCTCCCTCCGGGACAGCCGGCACCTGACGAGCGACGCGGATCTGTCGGCGTCCGATCTTGCGGCGGTCATCGACTCGTTCAAGACGATCATCGCCCGGCAATCGGCGCAGCCCTTTCCCACCGAGCCGATCGAGCAACTGCGCATGTCGGTCGAGGCCGTCTTCGAGAGCTGGCGGGGCAAGCGGGCCCATGATTACCGCGTCGCGGCCCACATTCCCCATGACCTTGGCACGGCAGTGAACGTTGTGACCATGGTGTTCGGTAACACGGGTGAGGACTCAGCCACAGGAGTCGCGATGAGCCGCGACGCGACCACGGGGGAAGCGAAACTGGAAGGCGACTACCTGATCAATGCTCAGGGGGAGGACGTCGTCGCTGGGATCAGACCGACGAAGCCAATCGCTCTGCTGGCCGAGGAGATGCCCGACGCTGCGGCGCAATTCGCCGAGATAGCCAAGAAGCTGGAACTTCACTATCGCGACATGCAGGACATGGAGTTCACGGTGGAGAAAGGGCGGCTCTGGCTGCTCCAGACGCGGTCCGGGAAGCGCACCGCCCAGGCCGCTGTCCGCATCGCGGTGGATCTCGCCAATGAAGGACAAATCAGCCGAGAGGAGGCAGTGATGCGGGTCAGTCCCGC
>CAXMRH010000151.1:0-8491 GCA_964196045.1 uncultured Chthoniobacterales bacterium
CGCGACCAGGCGATCAAGCGACGCATCTACCCCGAAGAGTTCGCTCAGATGGTGCTGTTTCTTGCGTCTGACGACGGAGCCGCCTGCACGGCCCAAGAGTTCCTCGTCGACGGAGGCCGCCGCTAGCCAATACTGCTGGGAGGGTCTCTGACCCCAACGGCAGTCAACTCGTGGTCAGTAGTCCGTGGCGACGCCGCCTTCGGCGACTCGCTTGGCCACGAAGTCTTGGAGCTCGTCCCGGACAGCATCATCGATAGGCGGCGCCTCGCACTCTGCCAGGAAGCGCCCGACGAGTTCGCTGGCCTTCTGGTCTGCCGTTGGTGAACCAGCTTCCTCCCAGCTCTCGAAGTTGCGCCAGTCCGAGATCATCGGGTTGTAGAACGCAGTCTTGTAGCGGTCCTGGGTGTGTTGCGTGCCGAAGAAGTGGCCACCTGGTCCGACGTCGGCCATCGCTTCCACGGCCATCGTGTCCTCGTCGACGACGAGTGGTTCGAGAAAGGTCTGCATCATCGACAGGAGGTCGGCGTCGAGCACCATCTTTTCGTAGCTGGCGCGAAGACCGCCCTCCAGCCACCCGGCTCCGTGGTAGACGATGTTGGCGCCACCCATGATCGCACCCCACAAGGAAAACGCTGATTCGTAACCTGCCTGCGCGTCCACGGCGTTCGCGGCGTTGACGTTCGACGAGCGGTAGGGCACGCGGTAGCGGCGAGCCAGTTGACCCCCGAGCATCGCCGACTTGATGAACTCGGGGGTGCCAAACGCTGGTGAGCCCGACTTCATATCGACATTTGACGTGAACCCGCCGTACACAACCGGGGACCCTGCTCGAACGACCTGAGTCATGACCATGCCGGCCAGCGCCTCGGCGTTTTGTTGTGTCACCGCACCGACGATGGTCACCGGTGCCATTGCCCCTGCGAGGGTGAATGGCGTGACGATCACCACTTGGTTCCGAGCCGAATACTCCATGATCCCCTGAAGCATCGGGACGTCGAAACGCAACGGCGACGACGAGTTGATGATCGTATGGACGGAGGGCTCATCGTCGAGTTCGGAATCAGAAACCTGGCGCACAATCCTCACCATCTCGAGGCAGTCTTGGTTTCGTTCGCGGCCAAGGCTGTACACGTTGATCGCCTTATCGCTGAGTGTGAGCAGATCGTGTGTCGCATGGAGGTGGCGCACCGACGGATGGATGTCCGCTGGCTCGACCGGATACCCGGCGTGCATGTGGATCGAGTTGAAGTGCTGACTGAGCCGGACGAGATTCTGAAAGTCCGCCCGGTTCCCGGTGCGGCGGCCGCCCGCTGCGTCCGACACATTCGGTGGACTCGCCACCGCCGTGAACACCACGTTGTCGCCGCCGAGTCGAACGTTGTGCGCCGGGTTCGGGGCATGCAGCGTGAATTCTGAGGGGCAGGTGGTGATCAACTCGGTGACCATCTCGGGGTCGAACCGCACTCGTTCATCGGTAACCGTCGCGCCGGCACTCTGCAGAAGCTTCCGAGCGTCGGGTTCGAGGAAGTCGATTCCGATGTCTCGGAGAACTCTCAGCGATGCTTCATGGATGGACTCGAGTTCATCCTCGGATACGACGCGTGTGGCCTCGAACGGTCGACGGATCGACTGGAAAGGAACCTGTTCGATATTTCGCGCGGCAGCCGCTTGTGTTCGCTGGCGACCGCCCGAGCGGCGGCGGCGCGGCTCTTCAGTGCTTTCGTCAGGCGACATGGGCACCACCGGCACCGAAGGATGCGACATGACCGAGCACGGCGCTGATCTGCGACGCTCGGAGACACAATTCGTCCGAGATCGCCGTCACCTCTGACGGTTGAGGGAAGCGATACGACGGCCCGAATGTGTGAAGCGCAGCAACGACACGGTCGCTGCGATCGAACACTGGACTCGCGACCGACGTGACGCCAAGTGCATACTCATCGGTCGTCCACAGGAACCCATCCCGGCGAATCTGCTCGAGACGCTGCCCGATCTTCCCCGGGTCAGTCACGGTCGCTTCGCTGTAAGACTCCAGGGGTCTCGACAGGTAGTCATCGATCTGTTCTTTTGGCCAATGCGCCATGACGACAAGTCCGGTGCAACCGGGATGAGCGGGGATCTGCTGTCCACTCCAGTCCTTCACGGTCACGTCTGCATCGTTGTCCGCGCTCACTTGCGCGAGATGCAAGATGTCGTCGTCGATCGCCGCCGCAATTCCGACAGTCTCGCCCGTGCGTTTGGCAAGCGCCGACAGGTGGGTCGCCGCTACGGCAGCGAGATCGTGACCGCCAGTAGGGCCGCCAGCTAGCTCGAAGATTGCCGGACCAATCCGGTATGCACCATCGGGATCACGACTGACAGCACCTGCCGCGTGCAGTGAGTGCAGGAAGCGTGACGCCGTGCTGGTCGCGAGATTCAGGGTCCGCGACAGTTCCGATAGAGAAGCGGGTTGCTCTGCGATCGCATGCAGCAGGCGAAAGGATCGATCGACCGAGGTAACAGACATCGTGCATCATCGTATTCCCACTATTCGACCAGAGCCAGTGTTTCCCGCTATGCGGGAACCGGGTTCCGCGGATCTCGACCGGAAGTGTCGAGCGAGAAACCGGGCGGAAGTCCCGACGTGTAAAGGCAGACTCCATCCGTGAGCAACGTGGAGACGGTGGTTCTGACAGGCATGACCTGGGCCGATGGATCGCCAGCGCTGCGAGTCCGTCGAAACGGCGCCCCGTCGGCCTTGGAGCCGCTCGCGGGCTTCACGCTCGAGTATTCGACCGGACCCGATGCGGTTCGACACTGCGTCGGGCATAGACCGTTCCGAGACAGCGGCACACCATGGGCGGATTGTGACCGGCAGCCCCTCCACGATGGGCGAACCTGTGACAGGTGCGCAGCAAGCGACGCAACGTTCGCCTCCCAACTCCATCATGCACACAACAAGGGTCCCGGTGAGCTCGACTCGGCCGTCCGAGCACACCTCGACCAGCCGAATCACCTCTACCTTGCAGCGTTTCGCGACGGCTCGATCAAGGTCGGTACGTCGACAGCCCCTCGCCTCGCCACCCGGCTCGACGAACAAGGCGCGTGGATTGCGAACATCGTCGCCGACGCAGGTGACGGATTCGCTGTTCGGACGCTCGAGGATCGCGTGACCGTCGAACTCGGACTGCCCCAATCGGTATCGATCGTGCGAAAGCTCGACGGCCTCGTAAATCCAAAGCCGCTCACCCGACTACACCAGGAGCTTGGTCACTGGACGAAGAACGTCGCGCAACTCATCGAGCGGTCCACTGATTCACGAATCGAGACCTCGGCGGAGACGTGGACCTTCGCAGGCCACGACGACCCTCTCTTCGAAGGACTGCACCGATACCCTCTGAAGCTCGAATCAGGCAACCACGATCTTGAGTTTCTCGGAGCCAGCGGCCGGATCGCGGTGGCTCAACGACCAGGGACAGACGACCGGTTCGTCGTCGACGTACGACGTCTCTATGGAATCGAGCTCAACCTCGGCGATGTGATCGCCGACGAGCTGACTGTGCAGGACGCACTGTTCTGACCCGGGCTCGCGAAGACTCATGAGAACAGAGCTGCCGCCCCATCTCCTAGAACCTGCGACGTGTTCGGCTACTCTCAACGAATGGCGAACACCGCACCCCGCGCCACGTTCACTCGCATGGATCAGTGCACAAAAGAGGACTGGGACATCATCATTCCGGCGCTCATCGAGCACGCCCACACCGAGGTTGCGGGACAGGTCATTTCACAGCTCGAAACACTCGCTGGCGATCATGGCGGGTTCGCAGTCGACCGACTAACTCATTGTCTCCAGACCGCGCACCTCGCGGAGCAGGACGGGCGCGACGAGGAGTACATCGGCTGTTCGCTTCTTCACGACATCGGCGATGTCCTTGCGCCGTTCAACCACCCCGACATCGCGGCGGGAATCCTGAAGCCGTATGTTTCGCCGGCGAACCACTGGATGGTCCAGCATCACGGCACCGTGCAGGGGTACTACTTCTGGCATCACATCGGCATGGACCGCAACGCCCGTGACGAGCTGAAGGACCACGAGTTCTACGAGCATTGCGTAGAGTTCTGCGCCAAATATGACCAGATGGCGTTCGACCCCGACGGCGTCACACCGCCGCTGTCGCACTACACACCTTTGCTCGAGGCGATGTTCGGCCCCGGCGGCCTGAGCAGCGTCGCCGATCTTTCCGAGTAGCCCTTGCTGGTCACGCCGCAAGGACTCGTCGAGCACCCGACGCCGAGGCCGTACCCGTTCGGTCCGTGGAGCGTCGCCGAGATTCTCGACGAGGGCCTCACATCTCACCCAGACCGGTTCGCACTCGTCGACGGCACCCGCACGTGGACGTGGCGATCTCTCGACGAGGCCGTGCGCTCAGTAGCCGGAGGAATCCAATCTGGCGAACAGATCTGCTGGGCACTCGGAAACTGTGCCGAATCGGTGATTGGGGCACTGGCGACGTGGCGCGCTGGTGGTGTCTGGATTGGAGCTCCGCCTCATCACGCACGGTCGATGCTCTCTCAACTGGAGGATCGCGTCGGGCAGACCACCCTCGTCGACGATGTCGCCCGGCTCCCGCACGGCGCTGCAGACCACCGGCCCACTGACCCTCACGCGGTGGCGGCAATTTCGTTCACCTCGGGGACTACCGGGCGCTCAAAGGCTGTGGCCCACAGTCAGCACAACCTCCTATGGCCGGGCCTCATCAGTTCCGATCTCGAACCTCCGGGCGACGGAGAACGAATTGGAACGCCGCTCAGTCTCTCCATCGCAAACATCCTGATCCTCGGACCGCTCTCCGCGCTTCTTCGCGGCAGCGCCTTTGTCGTGATGGCCAACACCCACGCCGAAGGTTTCAGTGCGGACATCTCACGCCAGCTGGTGACTCGCACCTTCGTCGTGCCCACAATGTTGCACGACCTCGTCAACGATGAATCGATCGATGTCGCAAGCTTGGCGTCGCTCGATCGGATGATCGTCGGTGGATCCGGCGCGCCGCCCGAGCTCTTGGCAGCATTCACCTCACGCTTCGGGCTACGTCCGACGCTGAGCTACGGCCTGAGTGAAGCACCCACCGGCATCGTGCGCGAGTCGCTCGATGACCCAATCGGCAGCGGCCGCGGCTTCCCACTCCCCCTCCTCGACCTCAAGATCGTCGACCTCGAAGGCGCTCCGGTCTCCGTCGGCACCTCGGGCGAAATCTGTCTGCAGCCAGCCGCGAATGGCCCTTGGGCCGGAACCTGGACTCCCACGCTCGGATATCTCGGCGAGCCGGAGAGAACAGCGGAGCTCTTCCGTGGCGGACTCCTCCACACAGGTGATGTTGGCCACGTTGACTCCGAAGGTGGCCTGTCGGTCACGGGTCGCCTCTCGAATCTGATCGTCCGAGGCGGAATGAACGTCGATCCCACAGCCGTGGAGAAAGCCCTTACCGATGACCCCTCTGTGGCGGAGGCGGTGGTCGTTGGTGTCCTCGACGAACGCCTCGGCCAGAGCGTAGGAGCTGTCATCGTCGCCGAAGACGGTCAGATTGTGGATCGCGCTCGCCTTCGTGAGTCGGTGCGTCAGACCGTGTCTTCTCACGCTGTTCCCGACGTAATCATCGTCGCACCCCGGCTCGCACGAACCGAAATGGGCAAACTTGTCCGCCACCTACCACCCGAGTTGTTCGTAGACGGAGACGCAAATACTGACGACTAGGGACCCAAGTCCATCGAACTCGGCAACCGCGGCGGGTAACGTCGAAGGGTGACTGAATTCGACTACACCGAACTCCTCCCCGTCGGGGAGGACACGACCGAATACCGGAAAATCTCGAGCGAGGGCGTCTCGACCTTCGAGGCAAACGGCGAGACGTTCCTCAAGGTCGAGCCCGAGGCTCTACAGCTCCTGACTGCAACGGCGATGCGCGACATCGCGCACTACCTGCGTCCGGCACACCTCAAGCAGCTGAGCAGCATCCTCGATGATCCCGAAGCGTCGGCCAACGACGTGTTCGTGGCGACTGAACTCCTGCAGAACGCGAACATCGCCGCTGGCGGAGTCCTCCCGATGTGTCAGGACACCGGCACCGCCATCGTCGTCGGCAAGAAGGGTCAGCACGTCTTCACCGGGTTCGATGATGAGAAAGAGATCAGCCGAGGCGTCTACGACACTTACCTCACGTCGAATCTTCGCTACAGCCAACTGGCTCCGCTGAGCCTGTTCGAGGAGAAGAACACTGGCAACAATCTGCCAGCGCAGATCGAGCTCTATGCGACACAAGGCGACGCCTACAAATTCATGTTCATCGCCAAAGGTGGCGGTTCGGCGAACAAGAGCTACCTGTTCCAGGAAACGAAGGCGTTGCTCAACCCCGAGAGCCTCCTCCAGTTTCTTGACATCAACCTACGAAAGCTCGGCACGGCCGCATGCCCTCCGTACCACCTGGCCATCGTCATCGGAGGAACGTCAGCCGAATACAACCTGAAGGTCGCCAAATACGCGTCGACCAAATATCTCGACACGTTGCCGACTGAGGGCTCCATGTCTGGTCATGGCTTCCGCGATCTCGAGTGGGAGCAGCGCATCCTCGAACTCACCCGGACTCTCGGCATCGGTGCGCAGTTCGGTGGCAAGTACTTCTGCCACGACGTTCGTGTCATTCGTCTGCCGCGCCACGGCGCTTCCAACCCGGTCGGCATCGCCGTGTCGTGCTCCGCCGACCGTCAGGCTCTGGGCAAGATCACCAAGGACGGTGTTTTCCTCGAGCAACTCGAACACGACCCTGCTCACTATCTGCCCGAGGTCACCGATGATCACCTCGGCCCCGAGGTCGTGCAGGTCGATCTCAACCAGCCGATGGACGAGATCCGCAATCAGCTCACCAAGTACCCCGTCAAAACCCGTCTGTCGTTGTCAGGAACCCTCGTCGTAGGCCGGGACATCGTCCACGCAAAGATCAAAGAACTCCTCGATGCAGGTGAACCAATGCCGGAGTACCTGAAGAATCACCCGGTGTACTACGCCGGCCCGGCCAAGACACCGGAGGGATACGCGTCGGGCTCGTTCGGACCGACAACTGCGGGCCGCATGGACAGCTACGTCGATCAGTTCCAGGCCGCTGGCGGCTCGATGGTCATGTTGGCCAAGGGCAACAGGTCACAACAGGTTGTCGACGCGTGCAAGGCTCACGGCGGCTTCTATCTAGGTTCGATCGGTGGCCCGGCAGCTCGACTCGCCAAGGACGCGATCCGCAAGGTCGAAGTACTCGAATACGAAGAACTCGGGATGGAAGCCGTGTGGCGCATAGAGGTCGAAAACTTCCCGGCGTTCATCATCATCGATGACAAGGGCAACGACTTCTTCGCTGAGGTCAGCACCCCCGTACACCTCCGGTAAGTCGTTGCAGGAAACGACTGGTGAACGAGTGGGTGCAGTTCGCTAATCCATGTGCCTTGGCCCGCCGAGATCGACCGTCTTGAGGCCGGCGAGTGACGTTGTGCTGATCACACCAATCGGCAGGTTGTCGTCGTCGACCACCGCGATCGCCGCGGTGTCATGTTCGTTCATTAGGCGTGCGGCATCGATTGCGGGAGCAGTGCCGTTGACCGCTGGCAACTCGCGCATTGTCTCGCGGACGGTCGCCTCTGGGCCGTGTTCGAGCATGGCGGTCGCAAGGTCATGAAGAACCAGCAGTCCTTCGTACTCCGGGCCTCCGACCGGGACCGCAAATGACTCCGAACGGTCTCCATACCTGTCGATCACATCGAGCAAATTGTCATCGGGCGAGAGGACTCCGAGGTCATCGAGCATCACGACCGAACTCGGCTCGACCAGGCGCCTCTCCAACTGTCCCTGTCGTTCGGTTCGTTGTCCGCTGGACACCGATTCCTCGCCCATCAATGACTGAGCGATCGCGGTAGCAATCAACGCGGGTATCACGAACTCGGCTCGACCAGTCGTCTCGGCGACGAACATGATCGCTGCAAGGGGTGTGCGATAGGCGGCACCCAACACCGCTGCAAGCCCGATTACGGGATAGAGCCCGGTCGCCGGCGCGCCGACGATGATCTCGACGGCGCGACCAAGAAGCAGGCCCTGCACGACGAGCGGAATGAATACGCCGCCGACCCCGCCTACGCCGAGGGTTGCACCCGTGACCAATGCACGCAGAACAAAAAGAATGATCACCGTGGTCAACGTGACTTCGTTGTCCCGCACGAGGTCGGCTGCAATCTCTGCACCAAGGCCGAGGGTCAACGGTTCGCCTACCAATGCGTCGGCCAAAACGACGCCACCGGCCAAGATGATCGAGCCAACCGAGAAACGGACTGGGAGGGATAGGTGTTCGTCGAGGTGTTTCGCCCAGTAAAACCCCTTGGCGAGGTATCGGGCCGCAAATCCGGCGAGGATGCCGATGGTCACGGCGGCGACGATCTCGTCGCTCAAGGTCACCTGTGTGGCCCGGAACCCGCTCAG
>CAXMRH010000152.1:0-9125 GCA_964196045.1 uncultured Chthoniobacterales bacterium
TGACAAGTGCCAATCCGTCCGGCGAGCCGCTGGCGCACGACTACCAGAGCATCGATGAGCTCGGCGACCTCTACGACGTAATCCTCGACCCCGATAGTCAAATCGACGTGGCTTGTGATGACTCGGTTTTACGCCTGGTCGGCGACTCGTTGCTGCCGATTCGGCGAGCACGTGGTTACGCCCCGATTCCGGTGAGATTCTCCTCGGCCAAGCGCTCGGTCGTAGCCGCGGGGGCAGAGCTAAAGAACGCACCCTGTGTCGCAGGCAACGATCACGCCTGGGTCAGTCCACATATCGGCGACATGGAGAACTACCGCACGCTGGAGTCGTTCAAAGCGATGATCGAGCGTTTGGCCGCGTCGTTCGATGTGCACGCCGATGTCGTGGCTGTCGACCCGCATCCGAGAGACCTCTCATCCAGATGGGCTCTCGAGGACCGCAGCAACAGCATCGTCTCGGTCCAGCATCATCACGCCCATATCGGTTCGGTGATGGCGGAACATCAACTCGACCCACGAACCCAGGTCTTGGGCTTTGCGTTCGACGGTGCCGGCTACGGCGACGACGGTTCGATATGGGGCGGTGAGGTACTCCTCGCCAACGTGGATGGATTCGACCGGGTGTTCCATTTGTCGGCAGTGCCGATGCCTGGGGGAGATGCTGCAATCGAACATCCGGGCCGGATGGCGCTCGCCTACCTGCACGCATTCGGCCACACGTGGAGTAGGTCCCTAGCGCCTGCCGCTGCAATGTCCGACAGGGAGCTGGCGATGCTCGGCAAGCAACTCGACTCTGGGTTCGGCTGCATGCCAACCACGAGTATGGGACGGCTGTTCGATGCCGTCGCCGCGCTTGTCGGACTGCGACAAGCGGTGTCGTACGAAGCCCAAGCGGCCATCGAGCTCGAGTTCTCTGCGAACGCTGACAGCTCCACGGGCGGCGGCTACCGCTTCGCTCTCGATGACACCGAGATCAACCCTCGACCGGTCATCGAGTCGGTGTTGACCGACCTGGAAGCAGCAGAGTCCGTCGAGCGGATCGCGTGGCGATTCCACGATGGGGTGGCCGAGATCGTTCATCGAGTGGCTTCGACCATCCGCGCCGAGCACGGGCCACTGCCGGTCGTGTTGTCGGGCGGCGTGTTCCAGAATGCGCTTCTTGTGTCGATGTGTATCGATCGTTTGGAAGTAGATGACTTCCAGGTATTGACCAACACGGCGGTTCCGCCAAACGATGGAGGCCTGGCCCTTGGCCAGGCATACATCGCTGCCCACCGCGTTGAGAGTTGAGGAGAGGCGCCCATGTGTCTTGCAGTTCCAGGAAAGGTTCTTCACACCTACGAGGATCGTGGAACGCCCATGGCCACGTTGGGTTTTGACGGAGTAAGGAAAGAGGTGTGTGTGGCTCTCGTTCCCGATGTTGTCGTTGGTGAGTACGCCGTCGTGCACGCCGGCGTTGCGATCGCGAAACTCGACGAAGCTTCGGCGCTCGAAACGCTTCGGATACTCGCGAGTATCGACTTTGATGACGAGATGCCCGTCGACTCCATCGAAGGAGCTGCGCAATGAAATACATCGACGAATTCCGCGATCCGGATCTGGCTAGGCGGTTGCTCGACGAGATCGCGGGAATCGTGACGAAGAAGTGGGCGATCATGGAAGTGTGCGGCGGGCAGACCCATTCGATCATTCGAACCGGAATCGACCAGCTTTTACCTGACGGGGTCGAGCTCATCCACGGTCCCGGGTGTCCGGTGTGTGTGACGCCCATCGGCATCATCGACCAAGCACTTCGAATCGCGGCGCTACCGGACGTCATCTTCTGCTCGTTCGGCGACATGTTGCGTGTTCCGGGCAGTCAGGACGACCTCTTTGCGGTGAGGAGTCGGGGTGGTGATGTTCGTGTTGTCTATTCACCTCTCGACGCCGTCGACGTCGCGGAGGCAAATCCGGACAAGGACGTGGTCTTCTTTGCGGTTGGTTTCGAGACCACGGCGCCAGCCAATGCGTTGGCCGTCGAACGAGCGGCAAGCCGCGACCTTGACAACTTCTCCGTGCTGGTGAGCCATGTCATGGTTCCTCCGGCGATCGAAGCGATCGCTGGCTCCCCCGACAACCGCGTCGACGGGTTCCTCGCCGCCGGTCATGTGTGCGCCGTTATGGGAACGTGGCAATACGGCCCGCTCGTGGAGCGTTTCAACAAGCCGATCGTCGTGACGGGATTCGAACCGTTAGACCTGCTCGAAGGCATTCGGCGAATTGTCCTTCAACTCGAGGAAGGGCGGGCCGAGCTCGAGAACGCCTACGAGCGGATGGTCACAAGCCCAGGGAACCTTATTGCACAGGAGCTCATCTCCAAGGTCTTCGAAGTCTGTGACCGCCAGTGGCGCGGGATCGGCGAGATTCCCGAGAGCGGCTGGCGTCTGACCGACGAATACCGACAATTCGATGCCCAACGCCGGTTTGATGTGGGCGAGGAACATGCCGCGGAGTCGCCGGAGTGCCGGGCAGGCGAAGTGCTTCAAGGCTTGATCAAGCCGACCCAGTGTGAAGCGTTCGGGATCAACTGCACTCCTCGGACACCTCTCGGGGCAACAATGGTGTCGAGCGAAGGCGCGTGTGCTGCGTACTACCAGTACCGACGGATTGAGGCGTCTGTGGAGGTCGCATGATGGCAAGTGCTGCGCCGATCAGCCAGTGGACCTGTCCTCTTCCGCTTCGCAACTACGACCGGATCGTGATGGGACATGGCGGTGGCGGGCGATTGTCCGCGGAGTTGATCGAGCACCTCTTTCTCCCGGCGTTCGGGACCGACGGAGCGGCTGCCTTGCACGACGCAGCCATGCTTCAGGTGGACGGCGCACGGATTGCGTTCTCGACTGACTCGTACGTGGTTCGGCCGTTGTTCTTCCCCGGTGGATGTATTGGTGACTTGGCGGTGAACGGCACGGTGAACGATGTGTCGATGGCAGGAGCTCACCCGATCGCTCTCAGCGCAGGTTTCATCCTCGAGGAGGGGCTAGAGCTCGAGACACTGGGACGAGTCGCCACGGCCATGGGCGCTGCGGCCCGCCTTGCCGGTGTTCCGGTCGCCACCGGCGACACCAAGGTGGTTGACGCTGGATGTGCAGACGGTCTCTTCATCAACACCGCAGGAATCGGGGTGATCCGTGACGGCGTCGATATCCGTCCCGAACGCGCCGCGCCGGGTGACGTCATCATCGTGTCCGGCCCTATTGGCCAACATGGCATCGCCGTGATGTCGAAACGGGAGGGCCTCGAGTTTGCGACCGACCTCGTCTCGGATTGTGCGCCCTTGAATGGTTTGGTCAGCGTGATGCTCGATGCGCAACAGGACATGCACGTCCTGCGAGATCCCACAAGGGGAGGTGTCACGGCGTCACTCTGTGAGATCGCCAGCGCCGCCCACGTTGGCATCACCTACGACGAGTCAGCAGTGCCGATTCCCGACGACGTTTCAGCCGTGTGTTCCTTTCTCGGGCTCGACGCGATGAGCGTGGCAAACGAGGGTCGCCTCGTCGCCTTCGTTCGACCAGAGCATGTCGACGACGTGATGAACGCCATGCGCAGCCATGAGCACGGAGCTCAGGCGACGGTGATCGGGCAGGTCACCGACCAACACCACGGAGTCGTGCTCGCTCGCACGCCGTATGGGGCAACCCGAGTCGTCGATCTTCCCCTCGGTGAGCAGTTACCTCGTATCTGTTGAGGAATCAGGTCCTCGGTTCGAGCACGACCACTGCGGTTTCTCCGCTGCGACGTGATGCGTACGAGTCGAGGTTCTTGTCGATCTCAGCCCAGCCTGCCCAGAGGAGTTCTCGCTCATCGCCAGAGGCAGCTCGACCGGTGACGTTGCGCTCGCCATCGAAGAGGTCGACACGCGCCTCGGGATTCGCCTGAAGGTTCAGCCACCAGGCGGGTTCGCCCTCACCCCAACCATTCATGGCCATGGTGACGAGGTTGGACTCGTCCTCGAAGTAGCCGAACATCACGCTGCGCTCCTCGCCACTCCGACGACCGGTCGTGGTCAGGCGTGCTAATCCGTACCCGCCTGGCTTCGGCTTCCGGAGTCCGAATCGACCGCCGCTCAGTCGGTAGATCGTGCGATGTGTTGACCACGCGGCGCGTATGAACCACCGGGGTGGGAGTCGCGGTTTCGAGTTTCTGGCCATCGTCGAACCTCCTAGCGCGTGTGGTTTCGACACTAGTCAAGCGAACTCCAGGAGGCTGGTGTCGCCACCACGCGCGATGTCGTCCCCCAGGAGTGATTGACTGGACGATGGACGCGGCAGCACCGACGTACGAAGAAAGAGTGGAACCATGAACGACGTTTTTCACCTGGGGATCAATCGCCCGCAGCTCGATGGCGCAACTCTCGCGATCATTCCGGGCGATCCTGCCCGTGTAGGGAGAATCGCGTCGACGATCGCCGAGCGAGGCGGCAGTGACAGAGCGGTTGACCTAGCCAGCACCCGCGAGTTCTCGAGTGCACTCGGCTACGTCGACGGCATACCGATCGTCGTGTGCTCGACCGGAATCGGTGGTCCATCGACCTCGATCGCTGTGGAGGAGTTGGCGCAGCTCGGCGTGACGACCTTTCTTCGGGTGGGAACCACCGGCAGCATTCAGCCATACGTCGAGTTGGGCGACTTGATCGTGACCCAGGCAGCGGTACGTCTCGACGGAGCGAGCCATCATTTCGCGCCGGGCGAGTACCCGGCGGCTTCGACTTTCGAGTGCACCCGTGCGTTGGTAGATGCGGCCGCCGGGCTAGGGCATAAACATCACGTCGGTATCACGGCCTCATCGGACACGTTCTATCCCGGGCAGGAGCGTTATGACACGGTTGCTGGAGATGTCGCGAGGCATTGGAAGGGCAGCCTGGCCGAGTGGCGGCGGCTGAACGTGCTCAACTACGAGATGGAGTCGGCAACGCTCTTCACGATGTGTGCAGCGAACGGATGGCGGGCCGGGTGTGTGGCCAACGTGATCGCCAATCGTCTGACGCAGGAGATGCCAACGCGGGGATTCGCAGATGAAGTCGAGCAGCGTGCCCTCGACGTTGTCATCGAAGCTGCCCGCCAACTAGCGGGGGACTGAGTCCGCTCGCTTGGGCCTTAGGAGCCCTCGAAGAGCACAAGTGTGCAGTCCGCGTACGCGTGACGAAGGGCTTTGACCGGCGCATACTCCTCGCTGTCGATGAACGCCCTGGCTGACTGAGAGTCAGGGAATTCGATCAGCACCAATCGTGCCGGCGACCAAAGGTCGTCTTCGACGACGTCCAGGTCTGCTCCTCTGGACAGGTACTTTCCACCGAACTTCCCGATGATCGGCTTTGCGAGGAGTTTGTACTTCTCATATTCGTCGACATCGTGGATCTTCGTGTCCACGAGCAGGTATGCAGTCATTCGACCGACCTTTCACTACGGCTGAAACGAAACCTATCGCGACCGAAGAAACGTTTCAGGATAGGGCCGCTCAGGAGATGGAAGCCATCGCTCCGAGGGCTCGAAGAAGGGACGTCTTGGCAGATTGATCGCCCGAGATCACGTCGAAGTGGTCTTCCTCAAATGGCTCTCCGCTGAGGAAGGCGGTCATGGTTGAGCCAGGGACACGGATCCGTGCGTCGGCGTCGGTGGTTGCGCGAGTCGTGACCGTGGGTCGGGGGCCAAGACCGATCTCGACGTGTTCGCCGTCGACCTCGAGCTCGATCACCAGGGCCTCGGCGGGTAACGAGTCACCAGCTCGTACCAGAATGGATTGCAGAGCCATCGCAATTGCTCGCACGCTGCGGTCGTGTTCCGCCGGAGCAACCCGCTCCAAAGTCGAACCCCAGAATCCCAATGCCTCGAGAGTTGGTCGGATTGCTGCACCTTGGTCGGTGAGTGCGTAGAGCACTGCCGAATGTGAGTTCACCCGTCGAACGATCCCGTCACTTTCGAGGCGCCTCAGTCGGCTCGTCAGCAGGTTCTTTGCGATACCGGGTAGCCCGTCCTCGAGCTCATAGAAGCGCGCCGGTCCGCCAAGAAGCTCTCGCAGCATGAGGAGTGTCCACCGATCGCCAACGACGTCGAGAGCCGTCGCCATCGGGCATACCTGCCCATAACACTTGCGGTCGTTCGTGTTTGTTAGTGACACGTTGTTCAGTATGCCGTAGATATTATCTACTTTCAAGTTGACTTTATAAACTTCGATTGCGTACGGTGTCTCTCGAGGGATCCTGCACGACCGTCGAGTTCGATCCTTTCTGGAGAGCGACATGGCACCGCAAAGTGAAGTACTGCCGGCATTTCTTGCCGAGGCACCTAGACATGGCAACGAGGTCAGCGTGACCGGCAAGTGGGTGCCCACGAAGCCCGGTGGTTTGTTCAGGACGTCAGCCGAGTCGAAAGAGATGTTGCAGGAATGGGAGGACATCCATGCGGGCGCACGGGTCGACGACGGCGTGTTGTCCACTGAGATCAACCATGCTGTCGGTGAGGACGCAGTGTTGGTCCATCACGTGTTCAAGGACGCAGACGCCTTGGAGCACTACTTCTCGACGACGGCAACACAGCACATGTCAGCTCTCAGCGCGGTAGCCAAGCCCGCACTACACATGGTTCGGAGTGCGAACATTCCCGACCGCGTTCGACGTTCGATCTCCGCAAAGAACGTGCCCGTTGCCTTCGGCGAGTGGCTCTTCGGCTATGTCCGAGATGAATACAAGCGCCCGACCGAAGACACAGCCATTCAGGTCACCGCCAAGTGGACATGTAAGCCGGGCGAGGAGAGCAGCCTCGACGAGCTCAAATACTGGTGGCAACGAGTTGGCACTGAAGCCCACTCGATCGAAAAGGGCCTACTTCGTTTCGAGGCGTACCAGGTCGTTGGCGAGGACGCCCTGATCATTCACGAGACGTTCGAGGACACCAAGGAACTGCAGTTTCACCTTTCGAAGGGCACCGCGGAGAAGTACAAGAAGGACATCGACAAGATCGCAGCACCAGAGGACTACTACTTCCGTGGACCGGTCTCCTGGAGCATTCGCACCTACTCCAAGTTCCTTCACCTCCCGGCCACGTACTCGAGTCAAGGGAGCCACTTCACCCAACTCGGCGGCAGCATGAGCGACGGACTAGTCGCTGGCTGAACTCGGCGTTCAGTCCCAGAGCGTCGGTGAGAGGGTGACTGGTTTCGGCTCCGGTGTGCGACTCGGAGGGGGACCGCAGAGTCGTTCCAAGAGAGCAGCCCAATCGAAATCTTCAGTGATCTCCGAGGCGCCGAGCTCGACCAGGCGGTCAGGGTCGATGAATTGCGGGATGATCAGGTCGAGGTTCTTCTCGATCTCGTTTCGGAACTTCTGGTTCGTGCTGCGCACTCCGTCGGCCTTCAGCGGAATATCGGGCCGAAGGCGAACGTAGAGGTCGTAGGTGTTCGACCAATTGCGAATCAGTGGCTTCACATCGAAGGGATCTCTGCCCCCTGTCGCCCGTAGGAAGTAGGCGAAGTTGTCGATCACGGCTCGGTCGGTCACGAGTACATCGGCGCGTATTCGAAGCTCGAGCTCCTGCTGAATCTGAGCCATGATCGCCCAGAGCTGAGCCTCTGGCGTCGCTGCTTCATTCAGGCCGAGGGGACTGAAGCGAACCACTTCCCGCCCAACTTCGACGCTGCGACCACTCCGTCCCACTGCGCCAGCAAAGGAATGGACCGCGTTGGTCTTGCGCACGGAATGTGATCCGATGAATGCGATCTTGTGGTTGGGCATCAGTTGCCGAAGTTAGGCCGAGCTTTAGCTGCCTGGCGGGGTGTACGCCGGAGTCTTCGCTGCAGCTGCGTCGAGATCCTCGGCTGTCATCAGAGGTGTGAGCTTGACCTGGACTACGCCGGACGCGTTGATCATCAGGGAGACTGCGGCTGCACTTGCATCGTCGGGTGCACTGGCAATGCCAAACACGTCCACATCGCCGAATGCGTAATAGAAAGCGTCCAGGGAACCTCCAACCGAGGCCAGGGCGGCCTCCGCTGCAGCGCGGCGCTTCGTGCCACCGTCCTGCATCAAACCAACGATGCCCTCACCCATGTAGTTGGCTTGGATCAGATACTTTCCCATTACATTCCCCTTTTGAGAGTCGCTCCACCCGACGTGGGCTCAGCGAAGTCGAACGTAACACAGCCGATTTGGCAGGACGTCAGGCGGCGCCAGACGCGAATTTCGGCTATTTGGCCTGGCGGTGGCCCGGTACCATGCCGGCATGGCCAACGGAGACCCCGACGCAGTTCGACCGACTGCAATTCGCCCGAGCGCGGAGCATCGAGGCGCACCGCAAGGGTCCGCGTGGAAGAACCCGACAGTTTGGATGTTCGTCGCCTTCGGCCTTGCCATGGCGGCGTCGCTGTCGTATCTCTGGGGCGTCGTGCCAGCATGGACAGCGATCGCTCTTGGAGCCCTCGGTCGGTACCTGGGATTCACCGTGATGCACGAGGCATCACATCGCGTGCTTCATCGCAATCGGCGAGTGAACGAGTTGTTCGGCTGGCTGCCAGGTGTCGCCCTCACCGTCACCCTGCCGATGTTCCGGTCGGTCCACACCAAACACCACACGTACACGAATCAACCGGGCATAGACCCCGACATGGACGTGGGTAGGTCTCCGTGGTGGTTGCGACCTGTGTGGCTGCTCTCGCCATTCTGGGTCTACCGGGCGCGCTATTTCGGGCAGGAGTGGGCGAAAGAGCCACACCACAGGTGGGGCCAGCTCGCTTCCGATGCCATGTACGTCGTTGTGATCTTCGGAGCGATCCTCGCCGGCTACACGGTTGAACTGCTCGTGGTCTTCGTCGCTCCGTTGGTGCTGTCGCTCTGGTTTCTTGCGCTGGCCTTCGATCTGATTCCGCACGTGCCGTTCGATTCGACCGAGCGCTTCCACGACACTCGTGCGCTCCCGAGTTCAACGCTCAATGTCCTGCTCCTTGGGCAGAACTACCACCTCGTGCACCACCTCTGGAATTCGGTGCCTTGGTACAAATACCAGCGCGTGTTCGCCGAGACTCGCGACGACCTGGCTGCTGTTGGCGCACGCGTCGACTGGGGTGACTGACTATGACCGGATCAGATATTCG
>CAXMRH010000153.1:0-39285 GCA_964196045.1 uncultured Chthoniobacterales bacterium
TCGTCTTTGGTGTCGAATGCGACCGTTCCGCGGTCGAACCACTTTCTGGTAAGGGCGCCCGCGCCAGTGGCGAGTTCGACCGCGAGGTCGACGAGGCTCTGTTCTACATCTGGCGCAGTCACGGCAGACAAGCCTACTGAATTGCCGTCAAGAGCCTCCATGTCCGGCGGAGAAGGATGTGGTGTTCAGGGTCCCGGCACGTTCGTGGTAATTGCAGATCCACGCGTCCATTTCCACCCAACAGTCGAAGAGCCAGTCGATCTGTGCGCTTGGATCGGTCGGGATTGTGCTGCGAGCGAATCGCCATGCCCGAACGGCGACTGCATGGTCGGCGCCAAGGTTCGCCAATATCTGACCGATGGTGCCAAACGGTTCGAATCCGGCGTGGCCAAGCATGATCACATCTGCGTCTGGGGCTCCATCGAGCAGCGCCAAGGTGCCCGCAGGGTGGGGTGGGAGCAGGTACTGCATCTGTTGGGCAGCGGCGACGTGGTCCGGGTCTCGCTCCTCGAGGTGGGCGATGGCTCGTGCCTTGCGGGTCTCGTTGAAGAACGTTCCCTCGGGGAAGATCACCCCAACCGAGTTCTCATCGATCCGAGTTGCCAGATGTCGTATTGGCTCGAGGACGGCGTCGAGGTCTTGTGGCGCCCTTGTGACGAAGACGTGGCCCATGCGATGTCCGACGATGTCGATGTTCGGCTCCCAACGAAGGTCTTCCTTGAGCGTGTAAAGGGCCGTCAGCCCGAGGTTGCCGAAGAGAACCGAGGGGTACACGGCATCAAGGAGGCTTCGATGCCTACTGACCACGATCGCATTGCCGGCGAGGAGGGTTTCGTCGAGCTCCGAGGTGTCGAACGGCAGAGGCACGATCCGCGAGATCGTGTTGATCAGCCTGTTCGTCCACCAGGTCATGATCGATCGGTAGCGTGCTTGGCTCTTCGGCCGCATGACTCGGAGGCCGAAAGGTGAAATGAGCCACGCGCCGAAGACGACAACTCGACCGATCAGGTCAACTAGAAAGAGCGTCGAAAGTAGGAGAACAACCCTCGACCGGCGCATACCGGGTGTCCTGGTGGTGAGATCGGCAAGAGCTGCGAGTACAAGCGCGATCGGTCCCACGCTCAACGAAAGGAGACTCCCGATGACGAGCGCGACCAGACCAAGAGGCCGCCGGATCCATGTGCGAGGTACACCTTTTGACACCGCAGGAATCGTATTGCGGTTCTCGGTCGCTGTAGCAATCGCGACCCCCGTGTCATGAATAGGGATACACGTACATATGCGGGTTTACTGTTGTGGTGACGTCGCTTGTCGACACCTTGGCTAGTCGTTGGCGTTCGGGGTTCCGGCGTCAACTTGACGATCTTGCGCAGATCCCGAGGCCAAATCTCGGTGATCTGACCGGGGGTATCAGCGTTGCGCTCGTCCTCATTCCCCAATCGCTCGCCTACGCCGGGCTCGCTGGGCTACCGCCGCTACTCGGACTCTTCGCTGCTGCATTTCCGCTTCTGGTCTTTTCGGTCTTCGCGTCGTCACCATTCCTACAGACCGGGCCAGTGGCTCTGACCAGCCTGCTAACCGCCGGTGCGCTGGCTGGTGCCGGACTCGAACCGCAGACCGAGGCGTACATAGGCGCGGCGGCGATTTTGGCGATCGTGGTTGGCGTGACTCGTGCGATCATTGGTCTGGCCCGGCTTGGGTCGATCGTGTATCTGATGGCTGAGCCCGTGACGATCGGCTTCACGGCTGGCGCTGGCGTCGTGATCTTGTCCTCGCAACTGCCCCGCGCCTTAGGAGCGAAACTCCCAGAGAACGTGACCGGGTGGAGCAACCCAATCGCTCGCGCGGCATGGGCCTTGGTCCACCCAGGTTCGTGGACCTTCGCCGCTCTTGTGATCAGCGCTATCACCCTGCTGCTCGTGTTGCAGGGCCGAAAGGTGCACAGGCTCTTTCCAGGCGTGCTGGTTGCGGTCGTTCTAGCTCTCGTGTACTCACGACTGTTCGACTACGTCGGCGCGGTGATACCTGACATCGAGGCGGGTCTCCCTACCTGGAGCTTGGATCTGCCGTGGAGTTCGACCGGGTCATTGATCATGGGAGGTTTGGTCATCGCACTCCTCGGGTTCGCCGAGCCTGCGTCGATCGCTCGGACTTTTGCGAACGAAGACCAGACTCGGTGGGCGTCATCGAGAGAATTCTTCGCCTCAGGTTTGGCGAATGTCGTCTCAGGGCTCACCGGCGCGTATCCCGTCGGAGGGTCGTTCTCTCGAAGCTCCGTGAATCGGCTAGCGGGAGCGGAGACACGGCTGAGCGGAGCTGTCACAGGCTTGATCGTCTTGGCTTTCCTTCCATTCGCCGGTCTGCTCGACGAGCTACCAGAGGCGGTCCTCGGAGCGATTGTCGTTGGGGCCGTGGTAAGTCTGATCAAGCCGAAGCGGTTGCTTCGATTGTGGACTCGTTCCCCATGGCAGGCGGCTCTGGCGTGGATCACTTTCGTCGCTACTCTGCTGACACCACCCAACGTGCAATACGCCGTTCTGCTTGGTGTTGGAGCAGCTGCAGTCCTGCACTTCTGGCGACCATTCAGGCTCGAAGTTGAATCGGGCAAAGACGGCTCGCTCCATTTGCGCCCCAGGGGGCTCCTGTGGATCGCAACAAACACGAAGTTCAAGGATGCGTTGGAGGAGGCGATCGATCACGACGATGGCCATGGTTTGGTGACTGTCAGCCTCGACAGGAGCACGGCAATCGACGCCGCAATTGCCGATGCCGTCGTCGGTGGACAAGCTGCGGCTCAACGTGCCGGTAGGGAGTTCCGAGTGACGAATCCGCCAGAAGGTGGGCGGCCGATCCTCGAGAACTTCGACTTGGCCGTCGATTAACCACGGAAAACGAGCAGAGGCTCCGGCGAACCGGAGCCTCGTGCATCTGGCGGAGAGGGTGGGATTTGAACCCACGAGACGGGATAAACCGCCTACTCCCTTAGCAGGGGAGCGCCTTCGACCGGACTCGGCCACCTCTCCAGTTGCCCCAAGAGGTTATCGGTTTCGAGTCCGCGAACCGATTCGAACGCGGTCGGAAACATGGGGCTAAGTTCGGCAGATGGTCAACCTCTCCCTCGTGTCACTCATCGTCCACGAGTATGACCCAGCGATCGAGTTCTTCGTTGACGTGCTTGGATTCGAGTTGGTGGAGGACTCGCCATCGACCACGAACGACGGACGCCCGAAGAGATGGGTGGTCGTGCGGCCTCCGAACGCGGAGACGGGACTACTTCTTGCCCGAGCCGACGGGGAGGAACAGCAGGCCGCGGTCGGTCGGCAGATGGCTGGGCGCATCGGGTTCTTCCTCGAGGTGAACGATTTCGAGGCGATGTTTGATCGGATGGCGTCCGCTGGGGTCGAGTTCGTCGGGGAGGAACGCCGGGAGCCGTATGGTCGGCTCATCGTCTTTCGAGACATCGCAGGCAACACGTGGGATCTGCTCGGCCCCACCGGGAGCTCCGAATCGTAGGGCGATCCTCTGGCAACTCTTGATCTCATGTGATCACCGAGACCCTCGCGCTTGTACCGGAGCTCGTGGTGCTGTTTTTCGGCGTCACGTTTCTTGTGCAGCTATTCCAGCGCCGGATGGGCGTTCGCCCCCGGTCGCTGCATTAAAGGGCATCACGATCGGCTTCCTGACGCCGTTCTGCACCTTCACGGCCATTCCGATGTTGATCGGTCTGCGCCAGGCTCGCGTGCCCGTGGCCGGGTAAGTGGCCTTCATCGTGGCCGCACCCGTGCTCGATCCGGTGTTTTTTGGTGCACTGGTCCTGATCGGCGGGGTGAAGGCAGTCATCAGCTACGTCGTCGTCGCCTTTCTTGCTGCGATGTCACTTGCGGCAATTGCCGAGCTGATCGGGATCGAGCAACACTTCAAGAACATCGACACGTTCGATACAGACTCGTCCTGCGATGCTGGCACGGGCTGCGATGCAGTCTCATCCGGCGAGGGAGCAGAGACGTGGCTCGGGCTCCGATCTGAGTCCTTCGAGGCGGCCAGAAGTGCCGCGGTGCTGCTGCGAACGATGGCGCCACTGCTTCTTGCCGGAATCGCGCTCTCCTTGGTGATCGAGGCCGCCGTTCCAGCGGATGTGATGGCCCGTCTCATGGGTGCCGAGCCTCGTTTTTCGATCCCGATCGCGGCGGCTCTCGGCACACCGCTCTATGTCAGCACAGGCGTTTTCGTACCGATCGCTGACTCACTTCGAGGTGCGGGAGTCGGAGTGGGAGCGATCGTCGCTCTGACGATCGCAGGAGCCGGAGCGAACGTGCCGGAGTTTGTGATTCTGTCGAAACTTGCCAAGCCAAAGCTCATCTGCGCCTTCTTCACCTACGTGTTCGGTGTGGCGATCGTCGGTGGGCTTCTGGCGCAGGCTGTTGCCGCGACGTGAGTTTCATCCTGCCCCAGTAACGCATCTTTCGTCGCCATGTCGGGACTACTGGCTGGGTTTTGACGAACGGTGAGCGTTCTCGATTTGGCGGAGAGAGGGGGATTCGAACCCCCGGTGACCGTAAAGCCACAACGGTTTTCAAGACCGACGCAATCGTCCGCTCTGCCATCTCTCCGCCCATGAGGATAGCGAGTGCTGCGCGATCCGCTCAGTCTCGTTAACGTCGGTCAGATGGACGCCGTCGAAGTGTGAGGCAACGAACCTGGGGACTACACTCTGCATACTGCGCTCGTAGCTCAATTGGATAGAGCATCTCGCTACGGACGAGAAGGTTTGGGGTTCGAGTCCCTACGAGCGCGCTGAGAAAAGTCGGGCTTCGCCCGACATCACGTCGGGAGTAATGTCTCGCTCGACACTTCCGGTCGAGATCCGCGGAAACCGACGTGGTCGCTACGCGAGCTTCGCTCTCGCCATGCCAGCTCCGGAGGGAGCGAGGGACGAACGACCGGGGCCCGCCTCGGGCGCGGCAGCGGAGCATCGAGGAGCGAAGCGACGGATTGCGACAGCTGGAGCGAGGAACGAGCGGGGGACTCAGTTTTGATTGCGCCAATCGGACTTCGGGTAGGTGCCGAGTCGCTTCATCTTCGTGCAGAAGAACTGGAGTTCTTCGAAGGCGTTCGAGATTCTTGGGTCCGATGGGTGGCCCTCGACCTCCACGTAGAACTGAGCCGCGGTGAAACTCTGGTCGATGATGTAACTCTCGAGTTTCGTGATGTTCACTCCGTTCGTGGCAAACCCGCCAAGCGCCTTGTAGAGCGCACCAGGAACGCTGCGAGTTTCGAAGACCAGGCTGGTCATGGCCGGACCCGCAAGTGGGTCGGGATCGATCGACGACCGTGACATGACGACCATACGCGTGGTGTTGCCCAGACGATCTTCGATGCGGCTTCGGAGAATCTGGAGCCCGTAGATTTCGGCGGCCAGTTCGCTCGCGATCGCACCGAAGCTCGGGTCGTTCCGTTCGGCGGCTTCCTTTGCCGCGCCCGCAGTGTCTCCGAAGTCCATCGGCTCGAGTCCGAGCTCGCGGAAGAGCTCACGGCACTGTGCCAAGCCCTGCTCGTGTGACGCGACCGTCTTCAAGGTTTCGAGTGTTGCCCCCGGCGGGCCGAGCAGCTGGTGGCGTACCGGCTGGTAGTGCTCGCCGATGATGTAGAGGCTCGAGTCAGGCAACAGATGATGGATGTCGGCGACTCGGCCACCAAGGGTGTTTTCGATCGGGATCATCGCCAGATCGCAGTCGCCTTCTTCCACGGCTGCGAAGGCCTGGGAAAACGTGTCGTGGCCGACAGGCTCCATATCGGGGTACGCGGTCGAGCATGCCACGTGGGAGTAGGCGCCAAGGACGCCTTGGAATGCGATGCGTTTTCGTTCAGCCACCACTTGACTCTACTGGCCGCGATCCAAGGCCCCCGAATCCACTTCGGTTCAGGACGGCCCTTCGGCATCGTGTGGTCGATGGTGTGAGATGGGTATTCCCTTGCCACGATGGTGCGGTGGATGAGACCGCGCTTCGAGCGCTGATCGAACAAGTTCGCTCTGGCGAGGCCAGCCCGGATGACGCCGTTGCGATGCTTCGAAGGCTTCCCTTTGCCGATCTCGATGACGCCAAGGTCGATCACCACCGTGCACTCCGCCAGGGTTTGCCCGAGGCCGTCTATGGCCCAGGCAAGACTCCCGAACAGTGTGTCGCCATCGTCGCCGAGCTGTTGTCGAACGGAGCCGGACCGGTTCTCGTCACTCGTGTCGCTGACGATCAGCGAGCCGCATTGACCACCGCCCACCTTGGGTCGACCTCCCACGGTGGCGTGATTGCATGGCGAACACCCGAGGTCAACAGTGAGTCTCGCGTGGCAGTGGTGACCGCGGGTACCGCCGATACGCCTGTAGCCGAAGAATGCGCGGCCACCCTGCAGGCGTACGGGCTGGTGGTGGACCGCGTCAGCGATGTAGGAGTCGCCGGACTGCATCGACTGCTCGCGGAACTTGATCGGCTCACCTCCGCCGACGTCGTGATCGTGATCGCTGGGATGGAAGGAGCCCTGGCTTCGGTCGTCGGTGGGCTCTGCGCCGGGCCAGTAATCGCCGTACCCACGAGTGTCGGCTACGGAGCTGGGCTCGAAGGCGTCACCGCATTGCTCGGCATGTTGGCGTCCTGTGCTGCTGGCGTGTCTGTCGTGGGAATCGACAATGGGTATGGCGCCGCGGTGAGCGCAATCCGATCCCTGTCACTGGCCAAGTCATGACCACCACACTTTGGATTCACCCGTTCAACGGGATCGCTGGCGATATGACGATGGGGGCGTTGATCGACGCTGGCGCCGATGTCGAGCAGGTTCGTGCGGATCTCAAGTCTCTCGACGTCGAGGGTTGGAGCCTCAACGCTGAACCGGTCTTCCGCAACGGGATCGGTGCCGTCAACGTGACCGTGGAGGCGAACGAAGGGCATGTACATCGCACGGCTGGCGACATCATCTCCCTTGTGTCGAACGCGGGCCTTCCTCCGCGAGTAGTCGAACGGGCGCGAGCCGTATTCGCTGCTCTGGCAGAGGCCGAGGGCCACGTCCACCGAGAGAACCCCTCGTCCGTACATTTCCACGAGGTCGGCGGGATCGATGCCATCATCGACGTGGTTGGGTCATGTCTGGCTCTGGAACAGCTCGGCGTCGAGCGAATCGTCGTAGCGCCTGTTGCTGTTGGTCAGGGGATTGCCAAGAGTGCGCACGGTCTGATTCCGAATCCAGCTCCTGCGACCGTCCGGCTGCTCGAAGGTGTGCCCGTTCGCGGACTCGACCTGCGCGTCGAACTCACCACTCCAACGGGCGCGGCAATCGTGTCTGCCTTGGCGGACCATTACGGGCCGATGCCGGCGATGACGGTCACTGCCTCCGGCTTCGGCGCTGGCGATGCAGACCTCGCCGACCACCCCAACCTTTTGCACGTCGTTCTCGGTGAAGGCGAGGAGGTCGACCACCAGGACCTCGTCGTTCTCGAGGCGAATGTTGATGACTTGAGCGGTGAGTACCTCGCCCACGCCGTTACAAGATTGCTCGACGAAGGCGCGCTTGACGCCTGGATCACTCCAATCGAGATGAAACGCAGACGTCCCGCAGCCCTCATCTCAGCCCTCGTGCCACCCCAGTTGATAGATCGCGTCAGCCACGTATTGATTTCCGAGACGGGCTCTATCGGCTACCGGGCACACGGGGTCGACCGACAGGCCATCCCTCGCGATGTTGGCGAGGTCGTCGTCGATGGCTTCACGATTCGGATCAAGGTCACCAACTACACACACAAGGCCGAGTTCGCCGATGTCGTGCTCGCTGCGCGTGAGCTCGACCGGCCAGCGCGCCAAATTGCCGATGAGGCCGAAGCCACCTGGCGCGCCATCGACACCTCGACCTGATCGCGCGCCGAAGCAGCGGCCGTACGATGAAACTTGTGAATGACGACCGCTTGTACTTTCGTCAGCTGCTATCGGGGCGCGACTTCGCCCAGGCTGACCCCTTCGCACAACAGATGGTCAACTTCGTCTACCTGATCGGCGATCGGGAGACGCGAGAAGCTGTCATCGTGGACCCTGCCTACGACCCGAAGGGAATCCTCGACATCCTCGAGGCCGATGACATGAGCTGTGTTGGCATGCTGGGGACGCACTATCACGCGGACCACGTGGGTGGATCCATGATGGGTTTGCAGGTCCCAGGCGCAGCGGAGTTGCTCGGGCACACGAGTGTTCCTTTGCACATCCAGGTGGACGAGGCCGACTTCGTGAAAACGGTGACCGGCCTCGAAGATACCGATCTCGTGCAACACGACGGCAGTGGTTCGATCGACGTCGGAGCAATCCAAATCGAACTCCTGCATACACCCGGCCACACACCCGGTTCCCAGTCATTTCTTGTGCAGAACCGTCTGGTCGCCGGAGACACACTGTTTCTGCAGGGCTGTGGGCGGACCGACCTACCAGGCGGCGATCCGGCACGACTGTACGACAGCCTGACAACAGTTCTCTCGAAGGTGCCAGACGACGCCATATTGTTTCCCGGCCATCAATACTCTCCAGCGCCGTTCGCATCGATGGGCGAGACGCGGGAACAGAACATGGTCTTCGCACCGAAGACCGCTGAGCAGTGGATGTCGATGTTCGGGAGTTGAGCCCGACCGGTTCAGTCCGCTTTTGAATCGGGGATGTACGGGGTGAACCACATGTGGTCACATGAGGGGCAACTCACGTGAACATGACGGCCAATCGGATCGTCCAGGTCGACCTGGCACTCGTCTCCGCAGTTCGGGCATTCTGAATCGAACGCGATCTCGAGCTGGGCGGCGCCCCGATCTTCGGGTTCGGCGATATGTGTGGCTGTTTCGCGACGCTCGGCCTTCCGGCGTTTGCGTTCGTCTCCGCCGAAAAGTTTCGGCCTTCTCGCCCAGAGGCTCTTCGTGGATGGTTCCTCGTCCAGGCGCATATAGGCCCACGGGTCGCGCTCGTCCTCCTCCGACGTTTCAGGGGTGTTGTCCAGCCCGACCCACCCGGTGTGTTTCGCGTCAGCGGCCGATTGTGGTCGAATGGGTTGGAACGAATCAAGTGCCGTTTCGGTCGCCGAGTACAATTCGTCAGCTGCTGAGCTTTGGGGCTCAGGACGTATCGGCACGACATTGTCGAACGAGCCGCTTTCGAACGTCTCGCTCGTGAACGGATCCGGGTCGAGGTCAGCGGTGTCGAAGCCGAGGCCGTCAACGCCCTCCGTTTCGAAGGTGAATAGCTCTCTCAGGTCACCTTCGATTTCGTCGGCAGTCGCGACCGAGTCGAACGCGCCCATCATGGTCACATCCGTCAACAGTTGTGCATCGTTATCATTCTGTCCGTCACTGCCCGAGGCCTCGATCTCAGACTCATTGCTGTCGAACGCGGTGATGGCGGTCTCATCGAGTTCGAACACCGCCACGTCTGGAATGTCTTCGACCGGCACCTCTTGCGGGGTCTCCGCATCGAATGCGAGCTCGTTCTGGAAGACAAGATCTTCGAAGATCGCTATAGGCGTGCCGCCGAACTCCGGCAGCTCGATCTCCTGGGTGGGTTCGTGATGGAACGGGCTATCACGGAACGCGAGATCGAACACCGAGTCGACCCGAGGTTGACTGTCCAGGTTTTGTCTATCCACCTCGAGTTCGTCGATGGCTGGCTCGACGACGTCGCGTGCGTCCAGATCGAGTTCGTCGACCTCTAGTTCTGCCGTGCCTAGCGCTGGTTCGACGATATCGAGTGGTGCCAGCGCCTCGAGTTCGAAGTCCAACTCGTCGGTGATTGCTCCTAGCGGTTCAAGCAAAGCACGAACTGCGGAGGTGTTCAGTTCAAGCGGGGGCAGTGGATCGGGGAGGAGATTGAGTTCGAAATGGCGTTCAGTCGCGGATTGGTCACCGGACTCGACCTGACCGTCCAGGATTTCCGCGGGGTCATCGGCGAGAGCCGGTTCAAGGGATACGCGCAGAGATCCCGAGGAGCCCTCTTTCTCATCGCGGACCACATCCACTGAGGAACGAGCGCGTCGAGATGCGGCGATCGCGGTTTGTGTCCGTCTTGCGACATCGCTCGGTGCGACGTCACGAAGAACGGCCTCAAACGACGGCCATTCGGTCTCCTCCTTTTGCAGCATTCCTTGTCTCCATCAGGTGTTAGCGATCGGCATGATCTCCGCGAAGAGCGCCATGCGTGAACTATCGGTGGCGGCGTGTAGAAGCTGAGCGGTTCCGTGGCGATTTCCACGTCCTCTGCGCTCCCCCTCTTTGGCATCGGCCATGTCGAAGGTTCGTTGGGCCCATTGCCAGGTCCGCCAGTTGGCCGACTTCACAAACGACGGCATGAAGCGGCCTCCATAACCACGCCGATGACGATGAAGGAAGGGTTCGTGGACCAATCCGCAAGCAGCGAGGGCCCGGCGACGAGAATCGCTCGGCTCGAGCACGAGCTCGCACTCGCACTCGAACGAGCAGCCGTCGCCGAGGAACAACTCAAACGTGTGCACATTGCCGTTCGGGCTTTCAAGCAAAGTCAGACGAATGCACACGCCCGTCGAGAAGATCTCATGAAGAGCGCACGCAAGCACGCCGATGAGATCGTCCGGAAGGCCAAGACGGAAGCCGAGAAACTTGAATCGGCGCAGGCGGTCAACCACTCGTCCTTGTACAACTCGTGGCTCGTCTCTGATCCAAGTCTTGATGAGCGTTTGGACGACTATCTGCAGAGCGAATTCGAACCCGATAGGTCACGCGACTGGATGTTGAGCGAGGACAAGGCGAAATGAGCTCCGTTACCGAAGCTTGAATTCGATCCGTCGACTTGCGACCTCGTCTTCAACTCCATCGACGAGCACTGGTTGGCTCTCACCGAATCCCTCTGCTGTTAGGCGAGTTCCGTCCACACCCTGACTGATTAGATAGACCCGCACCGCGTTCGCCCGACGGTCGGAGAGCCGTTGATTGGGTTCAGAAGGACCAACGGTGTCTGTGTGGCCCTCGATCAGCGCGTTGGCGTCGGGGTTCTCGGCGAAGTAGTCGACTGCCTTTTCCAGCTCAAGTTGACTGGCGGGAGCAATGACGGAGGAAAGGGGGTCGAACTGGATCGTGCCGAGTTGGATCACCTCGTTGATCGTCGGGGGTTCGAGCACAGTGTGGATGACAAGAACGTTCCCGTTGAGCGCTTCGAGACCGTCGAGGGAGACGCGGGCAGTCCCGTTGAGGATGACGTCGTCCCCCTCGAGGGAAACATCGATGGGAAGCCCGACGCGCGAGGAGATCTGCCCGCCCGCGGCCTCGAGCAGAAGTTCGGGAGTCAACCGCTGGTCGAGGAAGTGATAACTGATGAGCGCCTCGGCTGCGGCGGGGTCCGTCGCAAGGCTGTTGAGCTGCTCGGGAGTAAGCGAGGAAATGGCCTCATCAGATGGAGCGAAGAGGGTGAACTCGATCTGATTGCCCTCATCATCGGTCTGAGCCTCGAGCAAGGCTTGTAAACCAAGCGGTCCGCCGAGTGAAGCAAACTGTCGGGTGCCACTCGACGCGCCGAGCAGCTCCCAAGCGGTTTGGGGGATCTCGGGAACGGCTTCCGTTGTCGATGGCGCCTCGGTACTTGGCGCCGCTGTCGAAGTGGTCTGTGGAGCGTCAGTGCTCGATCCCTCGGGGCTGCTCGTCGTGACAGAACTACTCAAGCTCTCTTGAGGATCGGAGAGGTTGTCATCGTCCGAGGAGCCAAATAGGTCACCCCAGAACACGAGGCCGAGAACTATCAGCAAGCCGATCAGCAGGAGCGGAAGCAGATATGCGATTTTCCGGCGATCGTCCTCCTCCTCGTCGACGGCGTTGTCGGCACGAACATCATTCGATTCGGACGGTACGACGAGCTCATAGGAAATCGACGCCGCGGAAATGATCTCGAAGGTGTCCTCTTCGATCTCGTCCGCAGATTCGCTCTCTGGTTCCTGGGCCGGATCGTGTGCCTCGGTCGTGGGAGTGGCCTCAGGCTCATCGACCTCAGGCTCATCAATCGATACACGGATGCGCTCGAGCATCCCCTGGGCTCGTTCCGCAAGACTTTCGATGTTGTGCTCGCCTGGCGAGTATTCCGTCATTACAGCACCTTGTGTCGGCGGTCCCCCGGGGAGGACGCTAGCCCAGTCGCGGCGCTGGCTCAGTGACGATTCTTACCAGCGACGAAGATGTCTCGCGTCCCGCGATGATCGAGATCTGAAGAGATCGCATGGTCGTCGAGTCCGCACCAGCCACATACGAATGACGTGGAGCTAAAGCCTGCTGGTTGAGTTGTGCGCGAGGGGGGACTTGAACCCCCACGCCCTTTCGGACACAGGCACCTGAAGCCTGCGCGTCTGCCAATTCCGCCACTCGCGCAAAGTAAGCGAAGGCCGAGGCTAGCGGCCTTTTGCCGATCTGGGGCGCGCTCCCGGGTTGCCGATGTACGCCGCCCAGCGGTTGTAGCGTTCGTGACCATGGGACTTCGCGATCTGGAGCGTGCGATTGAACGGGGCGTCGACGGCGTGCTCGGTCGCGTCTTTCGATCCGAAGTGAGCCGCCTCGAGATCGCAAAGCGGGTGGAGCGTGAACTCGACGCTGGGACACGCCGAGGCGCTGCTGGTACACGGGTCATGCCGAACGAGATCGAGATCCGAATCCACCCCGATGACGCCAGGGTGCTCCACGTAGACATCGACGAGATCGAACGCGAGCTCCTCGCGATGGCACGCGAGCATGCACGCGATCTTGATTGTGTCTTCGAAGGCCCCCTGGTTGTCACGCTCACCACCACACCCGAAGCGCTACGGGGCACGATCCAAGTATTCGCAACGGCCGAACACTCGATCGCTGGCGTACCGCCAGGCACACTGATCTATCCAGACGGCTATCGCTATGACCTGGTTGCTTCCGGCGTCGACGGAATCGTCCTGGGTCGAGACCAACGATGCGACATTGTGATCGACGACGACCGGGCCTCGCGCGAGCACGCTCACGCGAGGCCGAGTGCGCGTGGCTGGATCGTAGAAGACATGAGCTCGACGAACGGTACGAGGGTCAACGGCTTCCGGACGTACGCTCAGCTTCTAGTCGATGGAGACCGCGTCACAATCGGCGCAACGACCTTTACATTCGACGCATCGTGATGCCCCCACACGCCCTGACCCCGGCAACAGAGATAGATGTCTGACGCAGTTCTCACACTCATGAAATTCGGGCTACTGCTCGCGCTGTATCTCTTCTTCGCGTGGGTTTTGTGGTCAGCCTTCAACCAGCTTCGGCGGAGTCCCGTGGCGGTCGCACCAATAACGGCGCAACCACGGTTCGGGTCCACTAGCAACTCGGTGCGCGGGCAAATAGCGATTCTCGAACCGCCCGAGCTTGCCGGAGCGGTGATGACGATTGGCGATGAGTTGACGATCGGGCGAGCTGCCGCGTGCACCCTGACATTGGACGACACCTATGTCTCCCAACTACATGCCAGCATTGTCTGGCGTGATCGCCAGTACCTCGCCGAAGACACCGGCTCGACGAACGGAACATTCGTGAACCGTGAGCGCCTCGTGACTCCTGTCGTGCTCCGGCCCGGCGACCGCGTACAAATTGGAAGTACGGTGCTTGAGTTCTCATGAGCTGTAGGCAACCCACCACTAACGGCGTGCGACCGACGGAAGAAGCACCACAATGAGCACAACCAGACTTCGCTGGGGGCTGCGTTCCGACGTCGGCATGGTGCGCCGTGTGAACCAAGACGCCGCGATGGCGAACGGCACGCTCTTTGCTGTTGCCGATGGAATGGGCGGCCACCGTGGCGGCGAGGTCGCGGCGGAGATCGCGGCGGGGCACTTCCGGATCGTCGAACAGGTTCTCACCATCGACGAACTCGAGCGAGCAGTTGTCGCTGCCAACGAGCTGATCAGGGCACGGGCCGCAGCCGATCCCGATCTGACCGGCATGGGAACAACGATCGTTGCGATGGGAGTCCTCACCGACACAGAGCCCGACAGCCCACTCCAGCTCGGGGCGGTGAACGTGGGTGATAGCCGCTTGTACCTTTACGAGGAGGGCGAACTCTCACAGGTCTCCGTCGATCACAGCCTCGTAGGCGAGCTGACACGCGCTGGCCAACTCACTGAAGAAGAAGCGGCTCGACACCCCCAACGAAACGTAGTAACGCGTGCCCTTGGGGCCGAACAGCAGGTACTCGTCGATAGTTGGACGCTCCCAGCACGACTCGGACAGCGCTACCTGATGTGCTCGGATGGGCTCGTTAACGAGGTCAGCGACCAAGGTGTCCGCGGAGTTCTCGAAGACGTCGACGATCCCGAGGCTGCAGCGGGACGGCTGGTCGACATGGCGAATCGATCCGGGGGCCGGGACAACATCACGGTCCTGATCCTTGACATCGTCGACAGTGCGCACTCCACCCCGGACGCTTCGCCATGCGATCCCGCCGAAACCACGAGTTAGTACTCCTCGCCGCGGCGGCCGCGATCACCGCGGGAGCGTACGCACTAGCGAGCCTCGGACGGACAGCGTCAATTCCCGCGGACTTGTTGCCGTTCTTCGCCGTCGTACTTGGGTTGTTGCTCGTGGCACACCTGGTACTTCGCCGCTTCGCACCGCTGGCCGACCCCACGATTCTCCCAGTTGTCGCGCTATTGAACGGTCTCGGCTACGTGTTCATCGTGCGCTTGGCGAACGACATCGGCGACGCGGAGTCCCTCCCCGGGCAGCAGGCGACGTGGACCGCAGTAGGTATCGCCGCGTTCACCGCGACCTTGATTCTTGTGCCGAGGATCAAGGTCCTGGACAAGTACCGCTACCTGGCCGCGATCACGGGAATCGTGCTTCTGATCTTGCCGCTCATGCCGGTGATCGGGCGGGAGGTGAACTCCGCTCGGATCTGGGTTCGCTTCGGGCCGATCAACTTTCAACCGGGGGAGTTTGCGAAGATCGCCCTGGCCGTCTTCATCGCTAGCTACTTAGCGGAGAAGCGGGAGATCATGCTCGACGCACGCTTCCGCGTTGGACCGTTCAGCCTTCCAGAAGCGAAACATCTCGCGCCGGTGATGGCTGCGTGGGGTGCGTCGCTCGTCGTAATGGTCGCCGAGAAGGACCTCGGATCCTCATTGCTGTTGTTCCTGTTGGTCATCGTGATGCTGTGGGTGGCGACTGCTCGCACCAGCTATCTGGTAACCGGACTGGGCCTGTTCGCGATCGGAGGATGGGCCGCATCGAAACAGTTCGGTCACGTCCAAGATCGCTTCGACATCTGGCTTGATCCGTGGGCCGACCCGGATGGGGTGGGCTTTCAACCGGTCGAGGCCAGTTTCGCTCTCGCCAACGGTGGTCTCACAGGCACCGGCCCGGGTCGCGGTGAGCCGTATCGAATTCCCGAGGTCGAAACCGACTTTATCTTCGCGGCTATTGGCGAAGAGCTGGGTTTGGTTGGCTCGGTGGGAATTCTGATCGCCTTCGTCGTCATTGTCACCTCGGGGCTACGGATTGCGATTGGCACCCGAGACGACTTCGGCAAGCTGCTCGCAGCCGCACTGTCGGCTCTGATTGGTCTACAAGCCTTCATCATCATCGGGGGGATCATCCGAATCGTGCCGCTCACAGGAATCACGTTGCCGTTCGTGAGCTATGGAGGCAGCTCGCTTGTCGCGAATTACGTACTGGTTGCCCTGCTGTTGCGGATTTCACACGACGGCGCCACGCGCCCCGATATTGCGTTGGATCCAGCCGACGCGCTCGTGACGACATGAGTTGGAAGTCCTCGTGAACCGTCAGATCTTGCGCCTGGGCGTGGGGCTTATGGCCGCCTACCTGGTGCTGTTCGTCCAGCTCAACAGGATTCAGGTGTTCGGAGCCGAACGCCTCGACACCCATCCGTCGAACAGCCGTCCCCTCGTTGAAGATTTCGGCGCACCCCGCGGGGAAATTCGAGCCGCCGACGGGACCGTGCTCGCTCGGTCGGTCGACTTGAAAGACGGCGCCTTCGAGCGCCAGCGCGAGTATCCGCTCGGGGAGCTGTTCGCCGAAGTGACCGGGTTCCTGTCCTTTGATGCGGGTTCTGACGGCCTCGAACAGACGTGGGATGAGGAACTCCGCGGCGATCAGAACGAACTGGAAGATGGCCTTCAGGAGCTTCTCGGTGGCGAAGCGACCACAGCCGATGTGGTGACGACATTGTCCGTCGAGGTGCAAACGGCCGCTCGCGACGCCTTGGGCGAACGGCGAGGCTCGGTGGTCGTGCTCGACCCGCAGTCCGGGGCAGTCCTCGCCATGTGGTCATGGCCGACGTATGACCCGAACCCGCTCGCGTCCACCAGCAACACCATCGCGAAGTCGGCGAGACGGGCACTTCTCGCCGACCCGATAAACCCCTTGCTTCCTCGTACGACGAGAGAGCTGTTCTTCCCCGGATCGACCTTCAAAGTTGTTACTGCGGCCGCCGCCCTCGAAACGAATGCCGTCGAACTCGACACGCCGGTCTTCTCGATCACCGAGAGCTACACGCCACCGCTGACCTCGAATCCGCTGTCCAACTTCGGGGGTGCACAGTGTGGGGGAGCGCTACGTGAACTCATTCGGCGGTCGTGTAATGCAGGCATGGCCCAGTTGGCTGTTGAGCTGCTCGGTGCCGATCGACTCGTCGAAACCGCGCAGAACTTCGGCTTCGGATCGGTCCCGCCCATTGGGCTCCCTGGCGTTGTGGCGTCGGTGATGCCCGATGATTTTGGTGCCGATCTGGGAACGGCGGTCGAGGTGGAACCCGAGCTCTTGGCGCAGCTGGACGAGGATCCAATGGTCATGTTGACCGACGACATGCCATCGCTCGCTCAGGCGGCGGTGGGCCAGTTCGAGGTCAAGGCGACTCCGCTTCAGATGGCGCTCGTCGTCGCTGCGATCGCCAACGATGGCGACGTCCCCAATCCACACGTGGTGCAAAGGGTCATCGATGCCGATGGCTCGATCGTGCATCAGGCGGATCTCGAAGCGTGGCGGCAGGCAATGTCACAAGAAACATCGAGAGAGCTACGTAGTGCCATGTTGGCTGTTGTGGAGTCGGGGACGGCGCAGGGCCTTGCCATCGACGGATTGGTGGTCGGCGCCAAGACCGGGACGGCGCAGATCGGCGCAGACATCGATGCCACACACGCCTGGTTGATTGCCTTCGCAGGTGAACGAATCGATCGCCCGACGGTTGTCATCGCCGTCATGATCGAGGCGGATGAAGCCGTTGGTGAACAGACCGGAGGTCGTGTGGCGGGCCCAGTCGGCCTCGAGGTGCTCGAGGCATGGAACGCGCAGCGTTGATACTCATGTGCGGCTTGATCTGCGTTCTGTGGTCCTTGTCGATATCCTTTACCGGTTATGTCTGACGCCCCCTATGAAGTCCTCGCTGGCCGGTACGAGCTGCACCGTCAGCTCGCGACCGGTGGCAGCGCCGACGTCTTCCTCGCACGAGACCAGCTTCTGAACCGTCCGGTCGCAGTGAAGGTGCTCAACGCCACACTGTCCGAGGACCAGGATTTCGTGGAGCGCCTCCGCCGAGAGGCCCAGCTCGTCGCAAGCCTCAACCACCAGAACATCGTCGGGGTGTTCGATCAGGGTGAACAAGATGGCGCCCCGTTCATCGTCATGGAGTACGTGGACGGGCGCAGTCTCGCGGACATCTTGCGTAGCGAGGGCCGCTTGCACCCGGATCGTGCAGCCACGATCGCCGTTGATGTGGCCGCCGCCCTCGACGCTGCCCATCGACAGGGCATGGTCCACATGGACGTCAAGCCGGGCAACGTGCTCATCACTTCCGAAGGCCAGGTGAAGCTTGCAGACTTTGGCATAGCGAAGGCGCTGAACGAGGGCTCCGAGACGGACCTGACCGCCGAAGGCGGAACGGTGATGGGCACGGCCACGTATCTGTCCCCCGAGCAGGCCCAAGGACAGAAGGTCGGGCCGCGTAGCGATGTGTACTCGCTGGCGGTTGTGCTCTACGAGATGATGACCGGTCGTCCGCCATTCATCGGCGACACGCCAGTAGAAATCGCACGCAAACACGTCGAGGAAGCTCCACAAGCGCCACATCGTCTGGGGGTCGAGATAGCGCAGTCGTTGGAAGCGATCACACTGAAAGGCTTGGCCAAGAGTCCGGTTAATCGGTACCCGTCGGTGCGCGATTTCGCAGCCGACCTGAAGCGGTATCTGGCCGGTGCTCACAGCCTGACCGACAACGCCCCGTCGGGCACCAAGCCTGCAGCGGCCGCCGCTGCACCCCCGATTGTTCGAGCTGTGACCGGACGGTCCACCGCACCGGAGCAGAAGGACCAAACGGTTCTCATACCCGCGACGCCGGGCGCCGCGCCTGTGGCACGACCCCCCCAAGGTGGTCTACCGCGCCAAGCCGCAGCTCCAGCCCGAGCACCGAGGAAGCCAGATCCCGCCGACCTCGAGCGTCGCCCGGTCGTTGTACGAAGCGACGACACGTGGAAGCGCAATGTCTTGTTTTTCGTTGCGTTGTGCATCTTGTTACTTCTGCTCGGCTTCTTGGCCCGAGCGTTCGTCGACGTGTTACGTGACGACGACAGCACCATCGACGAAACCCCGACAACGGGCGAGACCGTCACACTTCCGAATTTCACGAACTTTGATCGTGATCAGGCAATCACGTTGATCGAGAATCAAGGCCTCGTACCAGAGATCGAGTTCGCTCCTAACAACGACGTCGCCGATGGCCGTGTCTTCCGCCAGGATCCTGTGGCGGGGGCGATCGTCGAGCTTGGTTCCACGGTCAAGATCACTGTCAGCGAAGCAGAGGGCAAGGTCGAAGTGCCGACGCTCGTCGACCTTACGCGAGAAGAGGCGGAACGAACGCTCCGCCGACTTGGGTTCACGCCCGATGTGCAGGAGGTCGACAACGACTTCTTCGGACCTGGCTCGGTTATCAGCCAGGAGCCACTCCCTGGAGTAAGTGCGGATCGTGGGTCGGTCGTCTTCCTTCAAGTGTCGCTCGGGTTCTCGGAACGAACGGTTCCTGATCTTGCAGGGCAAACATTGAACGAAGCTCTTGCCAAGTTGTTCGATCTGGATTTCCGAATCACCCAGGTCGAGGAACCAGATCCTGAGGTCGAGGAAGGTCTTGTGCTTCGGACAGAACCGGCTGCGGGTTCGTTGTTGCGGGGCCGTGAGATCGTGACGGTGTATGTGTCGACAGGGGTCGCCCGCGTGCCCGTGCCTTCGGTCATCGGGTTGTTGGCAGATTCCGCTCGCCAACAGCTGACCGCGAGTGGCTTCGAGGTGCAGATCGACTTCATCGAGGTAGAGGATCCCGCCGACATCAACAAGGTGATCGACCAGACACCCCCGGCGAATATCGAGCTGCGCGAAGGGGAGTCCGTGCGGATCATCGTTGGTCTGGAACCGCCGCCCGAAGAGACGACGACTACAACGACCGAGGCCGCCACGACGACCACGACGTCGACCACCACCACGACCGCCGCGCCCGGCTGACGAACGAGCGAGTTTCGATACCGCTAGACGGTTCGGGCGAGGAAGTTCTGGAGCAAGTCGTGACCTGATGCGGTCAGGATCGATTCTGGATGAAATTGCACGCCCTCGATGTCGTGCTCGGCGTGGCGAAGGCCCATGACCAGGCCGTCACTCGATTCCGCAGTGATCTCGAGGTCGTCGGGCACCGAGTCGCGCTCGACTATGAGCGAGTGATAACGGGTTGCTTCGAGCGGATTGGGAAGGCCGACGAATACTCCAGAATTGGTGTGGCTGATCATCGACGTCTTGCCATGCATAACCTCGGGCGCACGGCTGACAGTGCCGCCGTAGACCTCTCCGATGCACTGCATGCCAAGACACACACCGAAAACGGGCCGTTTCCCCGGTGAATCCGCTATCAGAGCGCTTGAAATACCAGCTTCGCTCGGGGTCCCTGGCCCAGGGCTGATCAACACACCATCAGGATTCATAGCATCGACGCCAGCGAGGTCGATCTCGTCATGGCGTTTCACAATGGGGTTCGCGCCGAGCTGGCCGAGGTACTGGACCAGGTTGTAGACGAACGAGTCGTAGTTGTCGATCACCAAGATGTCGCTCATGAACCCACAACGCTAGCCAACTCATCTCACTTGCCACCGCGTTCACCGACGCAGGGCTTAAACCCAAAACGCACTAGACTCGAAGGATGTCGAGTCCGAAGAAGCGCCGGGTGCAAGGCGGGCGCGTCACCCCCAAGGGGACGCAGCCGCACAACGCAAAGTCTGTCGAGACGCTGCATCATGTCAGCGATGAGCCGAGTGCTCCGTGGGTGACGTGGGTTCTCTTCGGATTACTCGCCCTAGGCATGCTCGTGATCTTCTTGAACTACACGAAGCTGGTTCCTGGCGGCGAAACCCACAACGGGTTCACGCTGCTCGGCCTCGGGTTTATTCTTGGCGGGATTATCACCGCCACTCGCTTGCGGTAGCTCACCGACGAACCGGCCGATTTGCCGGTCCAAACTACATCGCGGTAGTTCCCCCCAGGGTTGTGCACATCCTGTGGATAACTTAAGGGCGTTTTGAATAGTTTGACCGTAATCCACAGGCTGCGCAGTTTTTCCCACAGGGGTGGCATCAACCGTGGAAATAGCGCTTCACGGGCACGCATGATCCACGCACTGCCCTAGTTTTGGCGTTTCTAGTGATGCAGGCGCTCGTGGTGTTGCTTATGTTGCTGATGTTATTCGTGGTGTTCCACAATGCGGGACGCTCATGGTGGACAACTTGCGCGAATGTACAGGCATGTGGATATCGACCTATTCGATCGGAGTGATCTGATCCATTTCTTGCATGCAGTGCCGGGGAGATTCGGGTTCCTGATCGGTCGATGTGGTCATACGCACCTCGGTGCCACAGACAAGGCACCGATACTGGATCTTGACCTTTCGCAGCTCTCCCGGCGGAGGTGGCTCTGGAATGGGTGCGGCCATGCCCCGAAGAATGCCCAGTCCCCCTCGGATGATCAGGTATCCGACGACGACTGCAATGAGCAGATTCGTGAGCGGGACTCCGAAGACCATGCGGTCACTCTACGAGGAGGCTCACAGACCCGAGTACCAGTCGTAGCCCCGCTCGTTCCAGTAGTCGGGCCCTCGTTCGTCAGAGAACGAGATCCGGCCGATTCGTTTGATCTGCTTGATGCCGTACTTGACGGGAGTCACGAGACGCAGCGGCGCACCGTGTAGTTGCGTCAGCGGCTCACCATTGAGCTCCCATGCCAACAGCGTCTGTGGGTGCATCATGGTCGCCCGATCGAGACTGACATAATACGCGCCGTCCGGTGTCTCGAGATCGACGAAGGGCGCCTCGGCCTCTGTCGCGTAGAGCTCCGCGAAGTTCGAGAACTGGGTACCTCCCCACGTGACGACCTCACTCCATCCCTCGACGCATTTGTGAAGCACGGTCATTTCCATGGACGGAAGGTGGTGCACGTCTTCGATGATGTGTGTCCCGATCGTGCTTCCAGCCCTTCCCACGATGTCGACCTTCCATTCGTCGAGCTCGATCTCCTCGCGAACTCCATGGCGACCGTTGACACGAATCGGGCGAGCTTCGATGGAGTGGTATGTGGGGGCGAGACGGTCCGTGCTGACCGACTGCCAGATCGAAGCATTCCGTTCGTGGACCGAACGAAGAATTCCGGGGATCCGATCGACGGGGTCGTCGTTCTGGATGGCTCGCCAACCTCCGTATCCTGCAGCGATACCCGCCAGCCCGGTAAGGAACGATCGTCGCGAACGCGACCTGAACTCGGATTCGGTGATGGTCTTGCGCTCAGACATCGGACTCAGACTCGAGCTCGTATCCGCTGATCATGGACCAGAAGTTCCCGAACCCCGCTCGCGCCACCTGGACGATGTGCACCGCAAAGAATGCGAGGAACGACATTGTCACGATGAAGTGGATCAGTCGCGCGTTCTGGTACCCACCGAAAATCCCGGTCAACCAACCGAGCTGCACCGGCTTGTAGATCGCGAACCCGGTCGCAAGAGCGAGGAACCCGAGGACGATGACCAGGCTGTACGCCAACTGCTGCATCACGTTGTACTGCCCGGTCTCAGGAGCTTCTTTGCGAAGCCCGAGGTCATGAAGCAACGTCGCCGACACCATCTTCAGGTCGCCCCGGCTCGGCACGAGGTGTTTCCATTCGCGACTCGCGGCCAGGTAGAGCACGTACAGCAGGCCGTTGATAAAGAAGAGCCAGCCGAAAGTGAAGTGGAACGCCATGCCGCGGGCGAGCTTCCGATTGAGTTGGAGTGCGTCATAGAACCCCTCGGGGAAGAGCGTCTCCTCACCGAAACGAATCGACGGAATCCGTGACACGTCGAACGACCAGTAGATTCGCAGGCCACTCCAGATCATCACGGTGAGGATCGGGAAGTTCAACCAATGCATCCACCGGATCGCGCGTGGGTGCTTTTCTTTTGCAATTCGCTCGGGTGGGTCAGAAGACTCCACCTCGACTGGATTGATCGTGTCGGTCATTGTTCCTCCTCCTAGCTCCATAGAAGAACCGAACACGAATGCAGCGCTTCAATTTGGCTCGAATGTTCCGAGATGTTCACATCACTTGGTTGCCCAACCAAGGGCGTAGAACTGGATTATCCCGCTACGATTGTTGGCTGTTCGGGGCCTTAGCTCAGTTGGTAGAGCGCTTGCTTTGCAAGCAAGATGTCGGGAGTTCGATTCTCCCAGGCTCCACGCCGTTCGTCGGTCGCATAGCGACCTCCTCACTCCCTGCCTTTCGGCGCTGGGGCGCCTAAAGGCGCCGTTCGCTTCGCTCTGAAAACGCTCCTGCCGTTCGGCGCTGGGGCGCCTAAAGGCGCCGTTCGCTTCGTTCTGAAAACGCTCCGTTCGAGGCCGTTCGTCCCTGCTGGCGGGCCACGAATTGAGACAGCTTGGCGGGTCTTCGGTTGTCTTGCGGCAGACTTTGTTGTGCTTTCTTCTTTGCCATCGGTTTCTTCGAGTCGTCTGGCGGTGCGGCTTACGCCAGATGCGCTGCGTCAGGTTCGTGGCGGCCATCCCTGGGTGTATTCCAAAGCCATCACGTCGGTGTCCAATCCCTCTGCAGCGCCCGGAACCTTGGCAGTCATTTTCGACAAGAACCGTGCCTTCGTCGCCATTGGGCTGTGGGACCCGTCATCGCCAATCCGAATCCGAGTGCTGCACACCGGCAAACCCCAACAGGTCGACGAGGAGTTCTGGCACGCAGTCATCGGACGAGCCGGTCGAACGCGTAAGGCGCTTCCCCGCTCTGGTACCACCGGCTTTCGCCTCCTACATGGCGAGAACGATGGCACGGGAGGCCTGGTCGTCGACCGTTATGACTCGACCTTGGTCTGCAAGGTGTATTCCGCAGCGTGGCTCCCACACCTCAACGCGGTCCTCGACGCGCTGAACGTTGTTGTTCAGCCGAGCCGAATCATGCTACGTCTCGGTCGGCTGGCAGCCGCCGACAGCGCAGTTCGACGTGCCGGCCTTACCGATGGGATGACACTTCTCGGGGACCCACCGACCGAGCCAATTCTCTTCATGGAGAATGGGCTCACGTTCGAAGCTGACGTCGTCAACGGACAAAAGACAGGGCACTTTCTGGATCAGCGCGACAACCGACAGTTCATTCGCTCTGTCGCGCAAGATACGTCTGTTCTCGATGTGTTCTCGTGCACCGGCGGCTTCTCGGTTTACGCTGCCGCGGGCGGAGCCACCCAGGTGCACAGCGTGGACATCGCGCCGCTTGCTCTCGAGACGGCGAAACGCAACATGATCCACAACAAGGTTGGAGACGCTGCGACAGTCAATTCGGCCACTCGACACCGTGTTACCGCTGGCGACGCATTCGAGGTGATGGACAAGCTCGGTGCGCAAGGTGAGCAGTACGACATCGTGGTGATCGACCCGCCGTCGTTTGCGTCCCGTGCGTCCGAGCGGGATGGTGCGCTGCGTGCATACCGCAAACTTGCCGAGTTAGGGCTGCCACTCGTCCGGCCTGGGGGGCGGTTGATGCAGTCATCGTGTTCCTCCCATGTGACCGAAGAGGACCTGGCAGCGACCGTGCGTGCGACCGTTCGATCCCACGGGCGCCAGATCCACGACGAGATCGTCACCGGGCATGCCGTCGACCATCCGATTGGGTTTCCACAGGGCCGCTACCTCAAGGCGCTCACTGGCAACGTTTCATAGCGGGTCTGCAAACGATTGTCCTCTGAGAGCGAGTTCACGAGGCCAGATCCGGGTGCCTTGGTTCGATCGCGATGGTGCCGATGAAACAGAGATGGTGACAACGTGAAGAGCATCATGCTTCGGACTGGTGGCTCGGCCGCTGTCGTGGCCGTGTTCTTGGCGGCGTTCATTGCCCTCACTGCGACCGGTGACCCCGAATCCGATCTCAGCACCGAGGCGTTGGTCATCCCGGCCACAACGACTGTGCTCGAGCGTTCTGCACCGGCTCGCGAAGCGGAGAAAACTGTTGGCGAACCGCGGGACTCAGGCGCAGCAGCATCCTTCGTTGACGTGGCCGACGAAGGCTTCCCTCCACCCCTAGGCATTCGTGAGGAGGCCTCAGCTTCGAGCTCTCCTGCACCCGCGGCTCCCTCAGGGGTAGCACCCGTTCGCATCGCTCGTCCGACGTGTGCATCGAGCCTGGCTGCGCCCACAACCCGAACCGCCCCCTTCACTGGCCTGTCCGCATCGATCCCTTCGAACATGCCGGCGGTGCTGGTCAAGGTTTCCAACAACAGTTGGAAGAGCCGGTCAGCGCTGATCGGCCTCGACCAGGCAGACATCGTCTTCGAAGAGAGAATCGAAGCGTCGGCGACGCGCTTTGCCGCCATCTTCCACTCCTCCGTGCCAGCAAACGTCGGCCCGGTTCGGTCCGGTCGCACGACCGACATTCAAATCACCCAGAACCTCAACCGGCCGGTGATGGGGTATTCCGGCAGCAACCAAGGTGTTGCCGCACAGATCAAGTTCGCCGCCGACAACGGCCTCCTCGTTCCATACGTGAACACCGATTCGGCTCCATTTGCACGGGACGGTCGCTACACGGCACCCGACAATCTCTTCGTCGACCCGACCAGTCTTGGCGGATGTGGGGGCGGCGGAGACCCGACTGCCATCTTCAGCTATGGCGCACCGAGCTCGACGACTGCTGAGGCAGCCTCGTCAGTCTCGTTGCAGGCACGTTCGCCCTATCGCTTCGATTGGGATGGCTCCCGCTGGGTTCGCTCGCAGGATGGGTCCCCACACACGACGCGAACTGGAGCGGCAATTGCCCCGGCAAACGTTGTTGTCCTGTTCGTGCCCTACGTGCAAAGCGTGATTGATTCCGCATCGGTCGACGCCCAGACCATCGGGTCTGGCTCGGCGTGGTTTCTTCGTGACGGGACGATCACCACAGGTTCGTGGAGTCGATCGAAAGGGCACTTGCCCTACACGCTCACCGATGGAGCCGGAGTCGCGACGACCCTGACCCCAGGCCAAACCTGGGTGGTCCTCGCCCCCGCCGGCTCCGCCACCTGGAACTGAGTTCGATCCGAGCTTGCTCGGTCGAACGGGGCCGGCCTCTGGCCAACCGCAGGCGGGTCGAGGGCCGCTAGGCCCGGATCCCGCCCGCGGCGAAAGTCAGTTGTTATGGCTGGGGCGGCCGTTGCCGTCTTGCGGGGTGCCGAACATGTTCGAGTTCAGGCGAGCATCGTTGCAAATCTGACGCATGACATCGCCGAGGCCTTCTGGATCATCGCTCTGCGATCCGTGGGGTCCAAGGACCCAACCTTCGGCAACGCCGACACGATCGCCCACGACATCGAAGACTCGTCCGGTGATGCTCGCGGACTCGGAAGACGCAAGCCAGGTAGCCACGTTGGCGATCCAGCGAGGGTCCATGCCGCCGATCTGCTCTTCAGTGAGATCCGAGAAGCCAGGCAGGTCTTTGGTCATGCGGGTGTAGGCCGCAGGTGCGATGGCGTTGCAGGTGACTCCGTAGTTTGCGAGCTCCATGGCAACGATGGTTGTGAAGGAGGCAATGCCTGCCTTGGCTGCGCCGTAGTTGGACTGGCCGACGTTGCCGTAGATGCCCGAAGGGGACGAGGTGTTGATGATTCTGGCATCTGGTTGATTGCCGGCCTTGGACTGTTCACGCCAGTACTTTGCTGCGTGGTGGGTGGGGCCGAAGGTGCCCTTCAGGTGCACGGCGATGACCGCGTCCCAATCGGATTCCTCCATCTTGAAGATCATTCGGTCGCGCAAGATACCTGCGTTGTTGATGAGGATGTCGAGCCCACCGAAGGTGTCGATTGCTTGGTGGATCATGGCCTCTGCCTGACCGAAGTCAGCAACATTGGAGCCATTGACGACGGCCTCGCCCCCGAGCGCAGCGATCTCGTCGACCACGGACTGCGCTGGCGTGACGTCGCCGCCAGCACCGGCCATGTCTCCGCCGAGATCGTTCACGACTACCTTTGCACCCTTGCTGGCGAGCGATAGTGCGTGCTCGCGGCCGATCCCTCGACCAGCCCCAGTAACGATCGCCACTCGACCCTCAACCAAACCGCTCATGATGTGCTCCTCGTACAGAAAGACTCAGGCCGAATCTTACCGCCCGGTAACCTCTATTTCCCGCTTGTTCCTCGCTCCCGGCAATCGCACATTCGCCGCCGGCTCGGTGTGCTCTGCGGCTGCGCCCGAGGCGGAGCCCGGTCGTTCGTCCCTCACTCCCTCCGGAGCTGGCGTCCTTCCGTGCGTATAGGGGAGGCTGTTGGTCTCGCCGAGCAACGTACGGCGTAAGGGGTCAGGCCCCTTTGTCCGAAATCGTTGAATTTCGAAGGGTTTAGCTGTCGTCTCGGGCAAAAAAGGGGTCAGACCCCTTCACCAGTGGGTGCGATGTTTCAGCCCGCCAGGGATGGAACTCGGTCAGCGAACGTAGTGAGCGGCCGGGAGCGGAGCTCGCGTAGCGACCATGTCGGTTTCCGCGGATCTCGACCGGCAGCGTCGAGAACAAGACAGGTCGCTAGCTCTCTCCGGCGACGAGTTTCTCCAGGACGAGTTCTGGGCGTTCTCCGATGAGGCGATCCAGCCAGTAGGGGCTCTCGAAGAGTGCGAGAAGTGTTCCATCTGAGCGCTCAAGTACATCGACACCTTGCATGGAGCGGAGATCTCGAGTTGATGCTTCGTCGGTGACGCGGGCAACGGAATAGTTGGTCATCGACAGCTCGACCGGGGCGCCGAACTCGTTCTCGAGCCGGTGCGTGGCCACTTCGAACTGCATTGGGCCCACGGCGGCGAGAACCGGTGCCTGATCACCGATGTCGGGATCGCGCAGCACCTGGACCACACCCTCTTCATCGAGCTGCGATACTCCTTTGCGAAACTGTTTGAACCTGCTGGTATCGGTGACACGGGCGATCGCAAAGTGTTGTGGGGCGAACGATGGAATCCCGGGGAACTCCACCTTGTCCTCTTGCCACAAGGTGTCGCCGATCCGCACGTCGTTCGCGTTCACGAGGCCGACGATGTCGCCGGGCCAGGCTTCGTCGAGCGTCTCGCGGTCGGTTCCGAACGCGGTGTGGGCGTACTTGGTGGCGAGCGGCTTTCCCGTCGCCTGATGGGTTACGACCATGCCTCGCTCGAACCTGCCAGAACACACGCGGAAGAAGGCCGTGCGGTCTCGGTGAGCCTTATCCATATTGGCCTGCACCTTGAACACGAACCCGGAAAAAGGTGCATCGAGGGCTCGGTCGGTGCCGGTTGCATCCTCTTTCGGCAATGGTGACGGAGTCAGGTCCACGACAGCGTCCAGCAGGAGCCGAACACCGAAGTTCGTGAGTGCTGACCCGAAGAACACCGGCGTGGTTACGCCGGCGAGGAAAGTCTCCTCGTCGTACTCGGCGCCGACGGCTTCGAGCAGGCCGAGTTCTTCCACGGCGTCTTGGTAGGGATCGCCCTCTTCTCTCATGGCACGTTCGGGTTCCACAATCTCTTCAGGTGCGATCGTGGCACCACGGGCGGTTCGGGTGAATCGAACGAAGTCTCCGGTGCGCTGGTCGAGAACTCCCCGGAATCCTTCAGAGGAACCGACAGGCCAGGACAAGGGCGTGGGGGTCAGGGCGAGTTGTTTCTCGATGTCGTCGAGGATTTCCAGCGGCTGGAGCGAGGGACGATCCCATTTGTTCACGAACGTGAGGATCGGGATTTCTCGGTCGCGGCACACTTCGAAGAGCTTCAGCGTCTGTGGCTCGATTCCCTTGGCTCCATCGAGCACCATGATTGCGGCGTCGGCGGCAGCGAGAACTCGGTACGTGTCCTCGGAAAAGTCGCGGTGACCTGGGGTGTCGAGCAGGTTGATTATGTGGTCCCGGTAAGGAAACTGAAGCACGGTCGAGGTGATCGAGATGCCTCGTTGTTGTTCCAGCTCCATCCAGTCAGATGTTGCAGATCGTCGACCGGAGCGAGCCTTCACGGACCCGGCCTCTGTGCCGAGCGCACCTCCGTAGAGGAGGAACTTCTCCGTGAGCGTGGTTTTGCCGGCGTCAGGGTGCGAGATGATCGCAAAGGTCCGACGGCGGTTCGCCTCGGAAAGCACCTGGTCTGAAGAGGTCACCACTCAAGCCAAGCGCCTCGGCTCATGTTTTCCACACGTGGTGGCTCCTCGGTCGTCACCGGGCCCAGGTGAAGCTGATCAGCTTGACCTGGCGGCCAGGAACTCTGCAAGCTCGATAAGACGAAGTCCAGCATCCGCAGCGAGGTCGGCTGATTCGATGGCGGCTATCGCCTCGGTCGTGAGTGCGTCGATCTGCTGCTCGACCTCGGCGAGGGCCCCACTGTCCCGCAGGATCGACTGCAACTCGGTGACTTGGGTGTTTGAGAGGTCGGTTCCCGCCAGGCTGAGCTTCTCGGTCTGGTCGGGGGTTGCGAGATGACGGGCCCGAGCGAGCAGCGGTGTGGGCTTACCTTCGCGAAGATCGTCGCCGACTGGCTTGCCCGTTACCTCGGGTTCGCCGAAGGCGCCAAGGATGTCGTCTCGAAGCTGGAAGGCGATCCCAAGGGGCGTGCCGATGTGTCCAAGAACTGCTTCCAAATCGGTGCGTCCGGTGAGGGCGGCACCCATCTGTAGTGGGCGGACGATCGTGTACCGAGCAGTCTTGTACTCGACAATTCGTTCGGCCGTTTCTAGCGAAACATCGCCCCGGGCGGTGCCGACGACGTCGAGGAATTGTCCGAGGTTCACTTCGACGCGAAGGTCGTTCCACAACGTTCGAACCTCGGGCCCAACATCGTGGAGCAACACGTCGGACAGGACGAGCGAGACGTCACCAGCCAAGATCGCCACCGCTTCGCCGTAACGGCGCGCCTCGCCGCGCCAACCGTTCGCTTCATGTAAGCGGATCGCACGTACATGAGCAGTTGGGGCGCCACGTCGGGTAGGGGAGCCGTCCATGACGTCGTCGTGAAAGAGCGCGAAGGCCTGAAGGAGCTCGAGTGCTGCGCCGAGATTGGCGACCGCACCTATCGATCCGTCGCCTCCAGCTCCCACGTATCCCCAATAGGCCATGGCAGGGCGAACCCTTTTCCCGCCAGCCAGAACGAGCGTTTCCAGCAGGTCGATCGTCTCGCCGAACAGCGGGTCGAGGGTTCCCCACTCGGCGCGGTATTGGTCCAAGATTTCCGACAGGCGCGCATCGACCTGACCCGCAGGGATGAGCAGGGCTGTAGGGGTGGTCACTCGTCGTCGCCGAGCTCTTCGAGGTCGGCGACGATCTGCTCGACCTGCGTCCGGGCAGACGTGATTCGGCTTCGACAGAACCGAATGAGTACGGAGGCCCGCTCCACTCGTTCGGCGAGGACGTCGACGTCGAGCGCTTCGTCTTCGAGTTCGAGCAAGATGTCGTCGAGCTCGGCCACGGCGGACGAATAGTCGAGCTCGGGCCTGTCGGGTGAGGAGCTGGGTGCGTCGGGATCAGTGGTGCTCATGGTTGATCTTCCTGAGTGCGCTCGGCGAGCGTGACGTTGCTGATGATCGATCCGTCGACCAGCGCGGTGACCAGTGTGTCTCCTGGCTTGGCCTGATCGACAGATCGGAGGACTTCTCCGTCAGAGGTTGTGGTGATCGACCACCCGCGGCGGAGCAGAACTGCCGGATCTGCAGCCCGCACCCGAGCGTCGAGATGTTCGAGTCGGGTCTCGGCTGAACGGAGTGTGCGATCGACGGTCTTCGGGAGCTGTCGCGATCGCACAGTAAGGCGATGGTCCGCGAGTTGGAGGCCTTCACGGCCGGCGAGGGCACCGCGCCGGGCGATGGCGGCGAGGCGTTGTTGGGCCAGACGAGATTGTGCGTGTGCCACGACTGAGATTGCCTCCCACGAGCCCTCGACGTGTTCGACATATCGGCCGACGGCTCGACAGAGCTGGGCCGCGACTGCCGTTGGTGTCTTCAACGAGGTGTGGGCAACGACGTCGGCCACGGACCGGTCCACTTCGTGGCCGATACCCGTGAGGACCGGCACCGGGGCGCTGGCGATCGCACGAGCGAGTTGTTCGTTGTCGAACACCGCGAGGTCGCCGCGCGAGCCGCCACCACGGATGAGCACGATCACGTCCACGCTCTCGCGATACATCGCACGAAGACCGCCGATGAGAGTGCTCGCCGCCAGGTCACCCTGGACCCTGCTGTCGCAGACGACGACTCGAAACGCGAACCCGGTGCTCTCGAGCTCGGTGAGGAAGTCTGCAGCTGCGGCGCTGCCTGTACTTGTGATCAGACCGACTCGAAGGGGAACCAGTGGAAAGGGGAGCGCTTTGTTCTGCTCGGTCACACCTTCGGAGTGCAATCGAGCGATCAGCGCATCTCGTTCGGCCGCCATCGCTGCCAGGATGTACCGCGGGTCGATGCCGGTCATCCGAAGCTGCAGTCGGCCTTGCGGCGGGTAGTAGTCGACGGCGGCTTTGATGCGTACGGCCATCCCGTCCACCAGTCGGCCGACGTTCTGGCGTTTGAGCTGATTGTTGACGATCTGTTTCGTCTGGCTGAACAGCACGACCGACAGCCGGGCTGTCGATGGCGTTCCTGGTGTCGCTGGCTCGACCAGGTCGAAGTACACGTGGCCAGCCCGCGACCGGTTCAGGTTCGAGATCTCGCCTTCGACCCAAAGGTCGTCCGGAAAGATCTGCTCCATGGCCCCGGCGATGATCGAGCCAAGTTGCACGACAGTGAAGCTCGGTTCATCACGCGGCGGAGCTGGGACCTCGGTATTGAACAGCGGTGTATCCACGACGCGCGAGGTTAGTTGTCCGCTATGACGTCGACTCGGAGCAGGTTCTCGTACAGGGTGTCGTAGAGACCTGACAGGTCACGAAGTTCCTGGTGGGTGCCCTGCTCGACGACCCGTCCGTCGTCGACCACGATGATCTGATCTGCTGACGTGATCGTCGAGAGTCGATGGGCAATTACGAGCGAAGTCCGACCTTTGAGGGCATGTTCGAGCGCCTGTTGGATCAGGTGCTCGTTCTCGGTGTCGAGGTGACTCGTCGCTTCGTCGAGGATGACGATCGCGGGGTCTTTGAGAAGCATGCGAGCAATCGCCAGACGTTGTTTCTCGCCGCCAGAGAGTCGGTAACCGCGTTCGCCGACGACCGTGTCGAAGCCATCGGGGAGGTCGGCGATCACCTGGTGGATTCTTGCCGCCTTCGTGGCCTCGACTAGCTGTTCCTCCGTCGCGGTGGGGTTGGCGTACCGAAGGTTCGCGCCGACGGTGTCGTGGAACATGTGCGGGTCCTGGTTCACGACTCCGATCGATCTCCTGAGACTGTCCTGAGTGACGCCCCGGATGTCTTGACCGTCGACCTCGATCGAACCGCCCGATACGTCATAGAGACGCGGGACCAGGTTGAGCAGCGTGGACTTACCCCCGCCGGAAGGGCCGACGATGGCCACGAGTTGCCCAGCCTCGATCTCGAGGTCGACTCCGTGCAGCACTTCACGTTCGACGCCGTTGCCGCTGTAGGTGGGAGCGTCGGTAAGAGGGATGAGACCAGTACCGATTCGGCTGCCGGCGCCACGAGTCGGTAGACGGCGAGTGGTGCTGTCTTCGAGCGATGCGATGGTTGACTCATCGGCGCTCGGGTAAGTGAAGACCACGTCGCGGAACGCCACATTGCCCTTGACGTTCGTGAGTTCGGTTGCATCGGCAGCATCGACGATGGGGTTGGACATGTCAAGAATCTCGAAGACACGCTCGAATGAGACCAACGCACTGGTCACGTCGACACGCGCGTTGCTAAGGGCCGTCAATGGTAGGTACACGCGCACCACCAACAGACTGAGTACGGCCAGGTTGCCGAGGGTGATGGTCTCGTTGATCACCATGCGGCCGCCAATCCAGTAGATCGCAGCAGTGCCCAATGCGCCCACCAGGGTCATTGCGGTCATGAACACGCGGGCCAACATCGCGGAGCGGATGCCGATGTCGCGAACTCGTGCGGCTCGGCTCGAGAAGTCGTCTGCTTCGACACGTGGCTGGCCGAAGAGTTTCACGAGCATGGCGCCGCTCACGTTGAAACGCTCGGTCATGGTCGTGTTCATCGAGGCGTTCAGCTCCATCGATTCCCGGGTGATCTCGGCCATGCGGACGCCGACCCTGCGGGAGGGAATGAGGAAGAACGGCAGGATGACCAGGCTGAGGAGCGTCAGCCGCCACTCGATGGCGAACATCGTGACCAGCGTGATGCCGAGGTTGATGACGTTGCCGATGACCGTTGACAGAAAGGTCGTGAAGGCACGCTGAGCGCCGATGACGTCGTTGTTCAGGCGCGAGATGAGGGCGCCGGTCTGGGTCTGGGTGAAGAAACCAAGGGGCATGTCCTGCACGTGGCGGAAGAGCTTGTCTCGAAGGTCGTAGATGATTCCTTCGCCGATTCGGCTTGACAGCCACCGTTCGATCATCGAAATGCCCGCCGACAAGATTGCGGCCCCTACGACGATGATGCCGAGCACGTTGAGGCGAGAGCGATCCCCGGTTTCTTGACCGATGGGGATTGCGTTGTCGATGATGTCACCGAATGCAAGTGTCGGAACGAGGCCGATGATCGTGCCGAGGATTATCAGGAAGATGAACCCGACGATCATTCGGCGATACGGTCCGGAGAAACCCCAGACGCGGGCGACGGTTTTTCGGTCGATGCCCTTGGGGTCTTCGGCGCCAGTGCTCATCGAGTGCAGAATCTGCATGGGATGCATGTGTCGAGGCTATGCCTCAATTCGCTGCGGCCAGCCGCAGACGCCTCGTGCAGGCGCCGCGGCGAGCTACAGGTCGGTGCCTACTTGGCGAGACGGTCGCGGATCTCGGTGAGGAGATCGATTTCAGATGGTCCACCCACTGCTTCTTCCTCAGCTTCGTTCGTCTTGTTGTATGCCTTCACGAGGAAGAACATCACGATTGCCACGAGCATGAAGCCGACGACCGTTGTGATCCATCGTCCGACAAGGATGTCTGCATCGCCGAGACCGATGCTGATGCTGTCGAAGTTCGGCTCGCCGACGATGGCGGCGATGATCGGCATGATGATGTTGTCGATGAACCCCGTCACGACGGGCGCAAATGCGAGCGCCAAGATCAGGCCTACCGCCGTTTCGAAGATGTTGCCGTTGTTGATGAAGTCCTTGAATTCTTGAATCACGGAGATCCTCCCCAGATTTCAGCGACCCGGTGTCGGCTCGCTGCGGGCGCACTTTGCCCACCGCCGCCGAGACTGTAGTGAGGAAGGCGGAAGCGCAAAAGTCCAACATGCGCAAAGTGCTCGCCCGCCGGCCTGGCCTGCCCACCGGCCTGGCGGGACCGAGCGATGCGGACAAAATAGATCACGCCCGCTTTCGGGAGTGACGGCCAGGCGATCTGCGGCACACGGCAGGCCTCGCTGAGAGCTGCTGCCTTCCGGCCCTGACCCGGTTCACGAGCTCCCGTTGCACAGGACCCGACCGTCACACCCCAAAGCGGGCGTGCACCAAGTTTACTCAGTGAGAGCCGCTTTCGGTCAGTCGCGTCCTACGCCACGCAACGAGTTCGACGGGCAACCTCGTGGGACTACGGTGCAGAGATGCATGAGAAGCCAGTCGCAATCATCTCCAACGCGAAGCACTACGTCGGTCCTGAACTAGCCGTGACGATGGCCTCAGCCGGGTACGACCTGGTCCTTGGTGAGCCATCTCCGGAGACGGTTGAGGCGGTCACGGCTGCTGGCGCGGACAGCTGGGTCGTGGATGGAGCGCTCGATCTATCCGACCCTGCTTCGGCTCCTCGTTTGGTCGACATGGCCATGGATGCGTACGCGCGGATCGACTCAGCTGTGTTCTTCAGTGGCGAGATCGTGCTCGGCAAGTTCCTTGATGCGACCGATGCTGATTTCGAGAAGGTCGTGTCAGGGAATTTCGAGGCGGCGTTTCGGTCATTGCGGGCCTTCGTGCATCCGATGGTCGAGGCCGGCAGCGGACAGATCTTGGCCATCACCAGCGCTTCGGGAATCAAGGTCACGCCGATGGCTTCTCTGTATTCCTCGACGCGCGCCGCCGCCAACATGTTGGTGCGCAACGTTGCCGCCGAGGTCGCCCGAAGTGGTGTGCAGGTAAATGCGGTCGGAACCAACTTCATGGATTTCCCGATGTTCCGTGCCGCCATGGGTGCCGATGATCCCGAAATCATGGCCAAGATCGAGAAGAACGTGCCCATGGGGCGACTCGGCACGATGACCGAGTTCGCACAGTTCTGTCGTGTGTTTCTCGATGGCACCTCGCGTTTTCAGACAGGCCAGGTCGTCGGGTTCGACGGAGGTTGGTCCGCGCAGTGAAGGCCGGAATCCTCGAGACCGAACGTCTGGCCATCCGACCATGGCGCGTCCACGAGGCGGAGATTCTTTTTGCGATTCGCAGTGACATCGGAGTCGCGAAGTGGTTGGACCCGCCCGAGCCCTGGACCGGCCTAGAACAAGCCGTTGATGCGATCGTCGGATACAGCCGACGAATCGAGACTGAACCTCCGCTCGGCGATTGGGCAGTCGTGCCGAACGAGCTCGGCCATCCCGTGGGCTCAGTCTCGCTACACAAGCTCCCCGAGGATGGCTTGTTTGCGACTGGTTGGTATCTCCACCCCGACGCCTTCGGGAACGGCTATGCCCCCGAGGCAGCGAAGGCCATGATCGCCGCTGGGTTCGCCGGCGGGCTAACCGAGATATGGGCCGTCATGTTCGAGCAGAACGAGGCTTCTGCGCGTGTAGCCACGAAGGCGGGGATGACCGACCTGGGCCTGCGCGATGACCCTTGGTACGGAACAGTGGAGCACCCGCAGTCTCGAATGTTCTGCGCCTACGCAGAGGGCTCGACCGGGTGGAGTAGTCCGTCGGTGACGTCGTAGACGAATCCGCTGATGTGGTCCTTGTTGGGCAGGAACGGTGTGAGCTCAAGGCGTTGCATCGATTGAGCAACGTCGGCGTATGGATCCGAGAAGGCCTCCAAAGACCACCAGGGTTTCACGCCCAGTTCGGCTTCTAGTTCGTCTCGGAACTTGGCCTCGTCGACGTGCTGCAGCCCACAGTCGGTGTGGTGAATGAGAATGATCTCGCGGGTCCCGAGAAACCGCTGTGACAGACACAGCGACCGGATGACGTCGTCGGTGATCACACCGCCGGCGTTGCGGATGATGTGCGCTTCGCCATTGCCCAGACGGAGGATCTTGAATGTGTCCATTCTCGAGTCCATGCACAACACGATGGCCAGGTGGCGCAACGGTTGCACTTGAAGGTCGGCATCGTCGAACACCGCTGCTTGAGCAATGTTGTTTCCCACGAGCTCGTCGACGCTTGGTTCGAAATCGTCGCTCACGATTGGCACTCCACTTCAGTCATTGGACAGGCAGGATACCCAAGACACAAACGATGGCAGGGGAGGGTGCGCCCCCGCTAGGGCTATACCGGAATTTCCGTTCCATCGGGGCGCAAGGTGTGCCAGGACCCATAATGGTCTCGATAGATCGTGAACCCCTTTTGTTTCCAACGATTATGTTTCCCGCACAGCGGCGCCCCGTTGCCAGGGTTGGTTCTGCCTTCTCTCGAGTGTTCGAGAACGTGGTCGTTCTCGCACTTCGATACCGGCGTGCAACAGCCAGGCCACACACAATGGGCATGAGATAACTTCACGGCGAGTCGAGCGCCGCCGGTGAACCGTCGAGCGGCCCCTTGGTCGGTGACCATGCTCTTGGCATCGATCAACACCCGCCGAATGCGGCCCACGATCGACATGTCGAACATCTCGGTCGCGTCGACGGGTATTCCGTCGATAATCTGGCACCCGATTGTGTCGGTCTCGATGCAATCGCGTGGGTCGCTGGGAGCTGTCGGGGCGCGAGCGTCGCCCTTGAACTCACCGTCGTACTCGGCGATGTCATCCTCGTCTTCGAGGTCGCTGCTGTCGTCTTCTTCGCCGAAGAACTTCTCGGCCATGTCTTCGAAGGTGTCGGCGTCCCACATGATGTCGTGCACGAAGTCGGCAGGCACTGCGCTGTTGAGGTTGGCCGCAGCATCGATGAAGCTCTGCCAAAGTGCATCGGCTCGACGCTTTTGGATCGTGCGGGGCAGGTGCTCGCTCGTCGCCGCATCGCCATGTTCTGCCCGTGCCTTCTCCCAGTCGGCGATCGTCTCGGCGTCGAGGCAACGATCGAACACCTCGAAGATCTGGAGGCCCTGCATCGACGCGAAGCTCGCCACGAAGTCCTACGTGGTGTCGAAGTTCTGGGTCATGCGGACGTTGCGGTCTTCGTGTGCCCGCTCGTTTGGCGGCGTGGGTTCGCATGCACCAAGCTCAGCGACCTGATCTGGTCGGTGCCCAACGCTCCCGACCGATAGGCCATGCCAATGTCTGGGCACGTGTCGGTCAACCTTGCTACCCGATCCGGGGCAGCAGCTTCGCCGTTGCTCAGCTTGGCGTGATGTCGCACTATTGCCGTGGAGTGGCCGTCACCGAGGTGGAAGCGGCACTCCTCGATGGCCGACATCACCTCGACGGCAGCGTGATCGGCGAGCCGTCGAACCTGCTCTACCTCTTGAATCAGAGTGATCGAATCACGAGCGTTCGCTGGTTCGATTCCGGCTGATTGCAGCGCAGCGAAACCAGCGACAATCTGCTCGATCGCCACCCCAATCTCTCTGTTCGCTACCCGTGACCCCATACGAACAAGTGTACGATTAGTGTATGACAACGACATCTCGACACTTCCGGTCGAGAACCGCGGAAACCGGCATGCTCGATCGCCTCCGGCTCACTCTCCTCTTCGCTTTGGATGCTCTGCGGATACCCATCGGGTTGTCCATCGACTCGAGCCGGTGGCGGTTCTCCCAAGCCCACGCCAGCGATTCACCCAGGGCTTCCTTCGCGCGATCCAAACCCAAGCCGCCCAAAAACGTTCGCCAGAGTTATGGCCGAGCTTCGCCAAGCAGGGTCTCCGTATCGACGTTCATACCGACTAAACGTCTAGCGCTGTGAAACCCGCTACGTCGGAATGAGTGTGTTTGCGAAGATCTGCCAGGCCAGCACGCTCTTGGCCACGAAGCTGAGCATGATGTAGACCCGCTCGCCGTGGAGGTAGTCGGCCCAGCGGCCCTTGCCTCGGTACTGCAGCCATTGGTTGATGGCGAATGTGTTGAAGAAGAAGAAGATCGACGCGATGATGCCGTAGACAAATCCGGGAGGGCCCTCTCCTCCTTCTTGGCTCACGTTGAACCAGAGCGGAACGAGGATGGCCAGCCAGGGGCCGATGCCGGCTACGCAGCCCATCCAGAACGGTGACCACCACACGGTTTTGCGCTTGACGTCGTCGGTCGAGTTGACCATTTCCATGATCCAGCCGAAAAAGATCATTGAGACGTTGGCGAAGGCCAGTCCGATGAGTGCAGCCAGGTCGGTGATTCCCGTCGTCGCTGCGATCAACACCATCATCAGCGTGGACGACAGCGCGTATTCGATCCAGCGGAAGCGATTGCGCCCATGGCGGAGCTCGCTCTTGTACTTCGGGAACACGACGAGTGCGATCAGGAAGTGGAAGAGGGCCGACAGCAACGAGAACGCAGCAACCCCAGCGGCCAGCGGAATCCCGAAGAACTCGTTGAGGGCTCCATCTGCGAGGGGGGTTCCAGGAGGTCCGCTGATGTTGAACCCGCTCACGGGGAGCTCAAAGTCGAGATCGCCCAGCACGATCATCGCTAGGCCGGTCACGAGGTGAAGGACACCAGCTCCCAAGTTCAGCTTGCGGAGGCGGCTTGCATTGTCGTCGGTGAGCTCGACGACCTTTCGGTCGAAGTCGATGTTTGGCATGGGTGTGGTTCTAGACGCCAGCGCCACAGGATGAATGATCAAGGGGGCCCGGATCCCAGCTGGACCTGAACTGAGGCCGACTCGTCGAGCCACTGCAACACTGTCGCTCGCTTGTAACGTGGTGGGCTGCTTCGATGCTGAGCTGGCGCGTGCTGGCGAAGGGTCGTTGTCTGGAGGAGTGCGAGAGCGGCCGAATCGGCACGCTTGGAAAGCGTGTGACCTTTACGGGTCCGTGGGTTCGAATCCCACCTCCTCCGCCAAACCGGGCCGTATGTCGCGCTTTCGGGGCCGACTAGAAGTGCTGTTGTGCATTAGAAAAATGTATCGATTGTCATGGCAACCGTTTCATTGCCTTCGTCTCGACTGAGTCCAAGTTTGCGTCGGACTTGGAGGCCGGTGGTGATGCAGCGCGCTGCTGCTTCGGGGTCGAGGTCTTCGCGTAGGGTCCAGTCCGCTATCCCTCTGCGAATAATGGCCGCGAACGTTCGTTCCTTCTCGCCGTGTTTCGACGCAGTCTGCTGCGGACAGTGGGTCATGCGGGCCGAGCTCGATGGCAGAGTTAACAGATAGACGAACTAGCGCGATCTGGCTGACCATCATCGGGCACTGAGCTCGTAGCGAAATAGAACACGAAGAGTATGAACGCGAAAATCCCCCAGCGGCACAGGCCCCTGGGGGATGATTCACGACTGCTCAGCGAGCGTCAGTGAGAGATGGCGTCGAGGACGTTCAAACGTCCCGCACGTCTTGCCGGAAGAACAGCCGCAAGGACTCCAGCAGCTGCGGCGACGATCACAAGTGTGATGATCGACTGGTACGGAATCGAAAGCGTCGAGGCGAAGGAATCGGGAAGGGCTTCGACAACG
>CAXMRH010000154.1:0-36733 GCA_964196045.1 uncultured Chthoniobacterales bacterium
GAGCACAGGGCGTGCGACCCGTCGCGCCACTCGTCGATCGCTGCCGATCCAGGTGAGCGAGGATGGGGGGAGTTGATTTCCGGCCATGTTCCTTTTTGCGTGAAGAGGCGTCGGTCAGGGCGACCAATTGGACAGTCTGGCGCAGGAGACGCCCGTTCCCGCACCATCTGTGCCGTAATTGGCAGGAATGTTCACCAGGCGAGAGTGGCCCGCCTTCGTCAAGCCGGCTCCGTCGATGTATCGATGATCAGCCGAACCAGCGTGCCTTCTTCACCAGTCTCGATGTCGGTCTTGTCGACCAGGCGACGCATCAACGGGAGTCCGAGACCACGCTCGAAGAACAACCGTTCCGGTGATTCGGCGTCTGGTACGGACACGATCGAATCTGGATCGAAGCCTGGACCACGATCTCGAACAGTGACCTCCACGTGGTGACCCTCGGTGAAACAGCGCACCTCGACATGGCTGTCGGTTCCGGCAGCCCTGTGCGCCTCGACGGCGTTCGTTACGGCCTCGGAGACCGCTACACGGAGATCATCGATTCGATCATCACGCGAGTCCGGGTCAATCGAGGCCGCAGCGGCCAACACCACGCGCACCAGAGCGACGTAGTCCGATTTTGCTGGTACTCGAAGGATGACCTCATTGCCTGGATTCATGTCGAAGCCCTTGACGCGTCGACGATAGCGGCGTCCACATCGTCAAAGATCTCGAAGAGTCGGTCGACGTCGGCTGCTGCAAGCGTTCGCGAAACCTCGTCTGGTACCAACGACAGGACACACCTACCCCCAGCGGCTAGGCATCTGCGTCTGATGCCGATCAGCACCCCGATACCCGCGGAATCTAGGAACCCAACTTCCTGCAAATCGAGTACGACGCGGCTCCAGCCGTCCTCGACCCACTTCACCGTTGCAGATCGGAGCGACGAGACACTCGAGAGATCGAGGTCGCCAGAGAGCGAAACGATCATCACTTCACCTCGATCGTCGGCGCGACTGAAGACCTGCATCATGGTCAGGGTAGTTGGATGTTCCCCTTTACAACCGAACCCTGGCGCCAAGTCCTGTATCTCTCCGAAGCCACCACAGACCGTCCATGACCTGTCACACAGAGGTGCGATACTGGCTTCATGGCCATCGTGGAGCTCTCCGATTTCGGTGGAGCTGAGCTCGAATCCGACACGATGGACCTTCGCGAGCGGGCGAATACTGCGTCCTTCGATGGCGACAATTTCGACGAACTCGTCGAGGCGTTGCACGCCGATGGCCGCCTGGCCCACGTCGCGCACCAGCCGTCTCGCCCGGCTCGATTCGCGACCTCGATCGCACCGATTAGTCCTGGGGTAGAGGCTGCGCTCGGAGGTGAGCGACTCTGGACCCATCAGGCAGAAGCCATCGACCTCCTGCATGCCGGTCATTCGGTCGTCGTTGCTACAGGGACTGCCTCAGGAAAATCTCGCAGCTATCAGATCCCGATAGCCGAGGCAGCGGCGCGCCGCGGCAACACGGGCACTGCACTCTTGCTCTTTCCAACCAAGGCGCTCGCACAGGACCAGCTTCGTTCGCTACACCGTCACAAGTTCCCCGAGGTCGTCGCGGGGACCTACGACGGAGACTCCACTCTCGAACAACGAACGTGGGTCCGGTCCACCGCGAATGTGGTGCTGACCAACCCAGAAATGGTGCACGCCTCGATTCTTCCCGGGCACGCGCGGTGGGCCACGTTCCTCGGCCGCCTCGACCATGTCGTCATCGACGAACTTCACGTCTTGCGAGGCGTGTTCGGAACACATGTCTCCCATGTGCTTCGGCGCCTCCGGCGACTCTGCCATCACTATGGCTCCGATCCGCAGTTCATCTTCACGTCCGCAACGATCGGCGAACCCGGGACGTTGGCGAGTCAGCTGTGCGGCGTGCCGGTCACCGAGGTCACGAACGATGGTTCTCCTCGCGGCGAGCGCACCATCGTGATGCTCAACCCTCCGATCCTCGACGAAGCCAAGGGTCTTCGGACTTCAGCCAACGCAGAATCGGCAAATATCGCTGCCGAGTTGATCAAACGGGGACACCGAACGATCGTCTTTTGCCGAAGCCGGCGAGGGACCGAGCTCGTGACCGGCGACATTTCCCGTCGCCTTCCAATCGGCCACCAAGACAGCGTTCGTGCCTATCGGGCTGGCTACCTGGCTGCTGAACGCAGAACGATCGAGCACGAGTTGTTCGAAGGTTCCTTGCGAGGCGTCGTGGCCACGTCCGCCCTCGAGTTAGGGATCGATGTCGGTGGCCTCGATGCGTGCGTGCTCAACGGTTTTCCTGGCACCATCGCGTCCATGTGGCAACAGATTGGGCGCGCAGGCCGCGGCCAGCAGCGTTCTGCGGCCGTACTAGTTGCAGGAGACGACCAGCTCGACCAGTGGATCATGTCGCACCCGACCGACTTGCTCGAACGTGAACCCGAACGCGCCGTCATCAACCCAACTAACCCCTACATCCTTGGCCCTCATCTCGCATGCGCGGCATTCGAAAAGCCCATCTCTCACGACGACGATGTGTACTGGGGCCCAAGTCTCGATGATGGAGTCCGCGATCTGGTCGTCGATGACCAGATGCTTCTCAAACCGTCTGGCAACGGCACACCTTTGGCGGTCTACGCAGGCCGCGGCCGGCCCTCTCGTGGCATCGGACTTCGCTCCGGCAGTTCTGACGAACTGCACATCGTTCGCAAAGATGGTTCGATCGTGGGCACGGTCGACTCGTCGAGGGCCTCCGCAGTGGTCCACCCGGGAGCGATCTACCTACACCAGGGCAAGCCCTATCGAGTGATCGACCTCGATCTCGACGACCGCTGCGCCACGGTGATCGAGGCCGACGGCGACCAGTACACGCAGGCCCGCGCGAAGGTCGACGTCTCCGTCGTTCGCGCGGACCAGACGGCCCGCCTGGGAGACGGCAGCACGGGCGTCGGGGTGTATGTCGGAGATGTGGAAGTCGTCAGTCAGGTCACGGGATATCAGCGGCGCGAGGTGCGAAGCCGACGAATCCTCGCCAACGAAACGCTAGAACTGCCGCCATCAACTCTTCGGACCCGAGCTTTCTGGTACGTCATCCCGATCGAACAGATCGAGGCCGCCGGGCTCGACGCACAACAGGTACCAGGCACTCTGCACGCAGCGGAGCATGCTGCGATCGGCATGCTCCCTCTGTTCACGATCTGTGATCGTTGGGATGTGGGCGGGGTATCGACGCCGTGGCACAGCGGCACGGTCGGACCCACGATTTTCATCTACGACGCGCACCCAGGTGGGTCTGGGATCGCCGAGCTGGGGTTCGGCGAACGAGATCGTCTTCTCCGGGCGACTCGCGACGCCATGGTGAGCTGCACCTGTACCGACGGATGCCCATCATGTGTGCAGTCGCCAAAGTGCGGCAATGGCAACGAACCTCTCGACAAGGCAGGCGCAATCGTGTTGCTCACCCAGATTCTGGGCTTAGACGCACGCCTCTGAGATCGCCCCGACGAACTCGATCAGCAGTTCCCAGCCCGCGTCGGCCTGTTCAGCCAGGCTGTCGATATTGCCCGGGAAGAACGCACGGCATCCCGGCGCCGGTTTCTCGCTCGCGAGTTCGCCACCCTTCGGTATGAGGCCGGCAACCGCAATGTCCGTGGACCATACCGGCCTAGCCCAGGTCTCAAGAGACGGCAGCTGTTCGCTGAGAGGAATGTAGACCACGGGCTTCGGTCGGCCAATCGCCGTTAGGACCACTTCTCGCTCAGTTGCGCCCGGCGCGACCCAGTCGAGTTGGGCGAGGCGATCGAGCTTCGGAGAGTTCTCGGTAATTCCGCCGGCCTCAACGAACATCGACTTCAGCCCGATGACCGCCGCATCAGTGCCGAAGACGTTCCAGTCGAATCCGTCGCCCTGCACATCACCCAGCAACAACACGACATCGTCTGAGGTGGTGATGTTCGAGTCAAAAACGTCGTCCTCGAACCAGGTCAGCGAGAAACCTGAATCGAGGAGTTCCTGTTGCAGCCGCGCTGTCGAGGGGTCTGTCACAGGGTCCGCGACCGCGGAGACCACTACTACCACCCGATCCGCTGCAACGCCGGCAAGCACGGTTACCGACCGACTGGGATCAGACGTGTTTCCTGCGCCGTCCACCGCCTTCACGGAGTAGGTGACAACCGTGCCGGAGTCGATCGTGTCCGTGAAGTTCGCCGAGTCGCCATTGTCGATCTCGGACGTCTCGGGGCCAATCGTCCGAGTCACGACGTAGCGCTCGATGCCCGAGATGTCCGTGACCGGTTCCCAGTGCAGGGAGACCGCATCCTCCGATTCGACCACTGTGGGCCGAGTTGGTCGTTTCGGCGGGTTCGAGTCGACGCCGACCTGCACGGTGACGGGGTCGCTTCCGCCGCTTTTCGCGCCAACCCCGATCGCCACGACTTGGTAGCTGTAAATGTCGCCGTCCGTCAGACCAGAGTCGATGAACGACGAGGCGTCGACAACGAAACGCTGCGTGGACCCAGCAGGCGAGACGCGGGAGACCTCGTACTCGTCCACACCGTCATCGCGGGACGGGTCCCACGCGAGCTCAATGGTGCCGTTCGAGGTGTCGATGACAACCAAGCCGACAGGTGCATTGGGAGCGGGGTCGATCTCGGGCAGAGGTTCCGCGGTGACCGGTGGCGGGTCAGCGACCGACGTCTCCGCGGACTCACTTGGAGAAGACCCCGAACAAGCCGCTGCCACGATCGAGACCGCCACGAAGCCGATGAATGGAACCGCGTACCGCCCGCGCAACACGTGGACTCGATCCTTGCCGGTTTCGACCATATTCACTCGCCTAGTTCGGAACGGTGACGGTGACGGTGGCCCGATCACAGCGGCCATTCGTGTCACAAATCTGATAGACGATGATGTCCACGACGCCCGTAACGTCTCGCCTGTAGTAGATGTAGCCGTTGAAAACGCCGTAATCGTCGGCATAGATAGGCGCAACGATGATCTCAAGAGTGCTTTCATCCATGGGATGGTCGCCTGGCGCGTCGTTTTCGAGCACGAAGATGTTGTTGTGGCCGCCGTTGATGATCGTTTTCGAGTCGTTGTTTGCGTCGGGATCAAGCGAGGCCGGTGCCGCGGTCGTGGTGGGCGCTGCAGTCGTGGTGGGCGCTGCAGTCGTGGTGGGCGCTGCAGTCGTGGTGGGCGCTGCAGTCGTGGTGGGCGCTGCAGTCGTGGCCGGAGAGCGTGCTGGCGTCGTGGTCGTGGTCGTGGTCGTGGTCGCGGTCGTGGTCGTGGCGAGCCCTGACGTCGTTGGGGCTGGCAGTGGCGCCGTGGTGGTGGTTGTAGCAACCGGGGCGAGCGGTGGCGCAACAGAGCCGATGGCCAGATCGTCGACGACCACTTCTTCGATCACAGGTCGTGAGTCATCGAACGCGAGAGCTGTTGGAGCATCGACGCTGCCGACGCCGACAAGCGACGCAGCCGATACCGACAGAGCCGTCGCCGCGGTAGCCATTGTGGAGACGACCGAGGGGCTCGCCGTGGCTACGGAACTCGTCACGCGCAGCATCGTCGGAAGTTCGAGCAACCAACCAAGGAAGCCTGCGGAATGACGGCCATCATCGAGTCCAACCCGAAAGAAGGCCTTGACCACTGCGGGATCGAATTGTGTCCCGGCGCAGCGATAAAGCTCCTCTCGCGCCGCACGCGGTGACATCGCCTCCTTGTAACTTCGCTTGGACGTGATGACGTCGTAGGTATCCGCGACCGCCGCGATTCTCCCGCCAAGGCTGATTTCGGTCGCCTCGAGTTGACCCGGGTATCCGCCGCCGTCCCAACGTTCGTGATGGTGCAGTGAGACGAAACCCCACTCGCCAAGCCAGCCATGGAGAGGCTCCAGGATTTTCTGCCCCTCTAGGGGATGCTCTTTGAGAATCAGCCACTGCTCTTCCGTCAGCGCTTCCTTGCTGTTGAGAATGTGGGCTGGGACAGTCAGCTTGCCCACGTCATGGAGCAACACTCCCCAGCGAAGCCGGTTCAGCTCATCTTCGGTCAGGCCCATTTCCTGACCGATGAGCTCGGCGTACGTCCGGACTCGTTCCGTGTGTCCACGAGTTCGGGGCTCATGCGCACCGAGGGCTGCGACCAGCGCCATTGCTTGCTCAGCGGCCTCCTGGGTGTCCTCACTCAATATCAATTGCTCAGGCGTCAGCTTCTTGATGTTTCCGGCTCTTAACGTGACACCGAATCGAGACGGAGCATGGTCGGGGAACACCATCGTCATGTTAAGAAGCGCCGACATGGGAGCGAGTCTGTTGGCAACACGTTTGGCGCTGTGCGCGGCGACCGACGCAACTACGATCGCTTGCATGATCCAGACCCCCGTACCGGTCCACCCCTCGGGTCGATAGAAGGCCCAGGCGACGATGCGAACCGCCAACCAGCCAATGACGATCGGCGCGACGAACAAGAGCAGGCGTACCAGCTTGGCGAGCACGGGACGCGAGGCCCATGTCGCCACGCTCTCGCTTGCGCCAATAGTAGGTGCGGAAGTCATCACTTCTAATATCGACTCTCGACGCTGAGCTCTTGCTAGGCCGAACGACCCGTCAAGGGTGTTCGATGATGTCTTCCCTTCGCATGTGAACCTCCGCTGAAAGCACTCGTTCGCCCACTCCGATCCACGGCACGCCATCGACGGTCCGGGTGACTCTGACCATGACGAATTCTGAATCGAACTCAGTTGAGACATTCAGCTCGCCGGCCACTCTCGACACTGCAGTCGATGCGACTGCTATGGCATTCTCGGGCTCGATAGCGGCTGCACGTGCACCTTCTCGCGCGGCATTCTCGAGCCGAATCTGCCAGGTCATCAGTTGTCCGACCCAGAGCAGGCCGCCAAGACAGATGACGAGCAACGGGAGGACCAGAGCGAACTCAACGGTGGACTGGCCCCGATCCTCCCGGCTTCGCCTCACACCTTTCCGATGATCGAGTCGACGACCGCGTCGAACAGCTCGCCAATCTTTCCTGTTCCTGATGCCCACGTCACGACGACGAGTGCAATGGTCGCAGCGCCGAGAAGCAGAAGCGCGTACTCCGCAGTCGATTGCCCTCGATCGCTGTGGCGATCAACCTGGTGCAGCTTCGAAACGACAGATCGGAAGATCTGTTGCACAGCGCTGCTGACGAGCAAGGTGGCTTTGGTGTTCATATGAAATTTCCTCTTCGTTGGAATCGGGCGTAGCGCCGAGATCACCGACCTCATTCAACCGGGCAGACCGGAAAGAGCACCGAGCAGCAAGGGCACGATGGCCAACAGAATGAAGGCAGGGAGAATGCAGAAAACAAGTGGAAAGAGCAGAGAAACCGTCAGTCGCTGGGCGGCCGCGTCGAGAGACAACGCCCGCGCCGTTCGAAAGTCACGAACCAAGAGCTCGAGTTGCAGGCTGAGTGCAGCCCCATCGAGCTCCGCCCGTCGAAGCAGGTCGAGGACACGCATCATCGAGACAGACTGATCTCGTCGACCAGGGGTAAGAATCGCATCCGACAACGCAGCCCCAAGGGCAAGCCGCTTGGCGACGGTGGCGAAATCGTCCACGACGGCTCCCAAGTCCCCTCCGATCCTCAACCCTCCAATAGCATCGATTGCGCCACGCGGGGTGCGCCCGGCCGCAACGGCGATCTGCAGCAGGACAACTGCGTTGGGCAACGCCTTAATTCGGACCTCCTCGCTCGCTCGTCGAGCCCGTCGACCCATCGACACGCGCCAAAGCGTCTTTACGACGATGAGCACGGTTAGCGCCATCCCGAGCACAGCCACGACGTTCATCGAAGCCTCCTCATCAGAACGGACATCCACCACAGGCCCAGAGCATCCAATAGCAAGCCGCCTACGACGAGAAGCATGCCGACCGCACCGTCAAGGATCGATGCTCCCCGAACGACAGACGCCACGATCGCGAACACCACAGGAAGAGACACGAGGACACCGGTGGACATGGTCGCCTGCACGAGTAACAGTCGGCGTCGCGCTGAATGCTGAAGTTCGTCACGTAGCCCCTCACCAACTCCATCGAGCGCTTTCGCCAGCGGGCCACCATGCGACACGCCCAATGTCAGCGCCGCTGCGAGCAGCCGTTCGGAACTCGTTGTCGCTCTCATCAGCCACGCGTCAAGCGCTGACTCGACTGGGCGTCCCATTCGAAGTTGTCGAATCACCCCATTCAAGCCCCGCGTCAAAGGAACGGTGTTTGACGAAAGCGCACGAAGCGCCTGCTCGAGCGAGTCTCCCGTCTGAAGGGATCTCGATACGCGTAGGGCAACCTCCGGAAGACCTGCCTCAGCGGACCGTTCGACTCGTCGGCTTACGTACGGCCCGGTCGCCGTCAGTGTGGCGATGAAAACACCACCGGCAACCAGCGCGCCAACCAGGCCTCCGATACGTGCCCCAGCGAAGAGCATGGCGACTGCGACGGCGCCAAGGAGCAGAGATGGAGGCCACACCACAGCGATGCCCAGATCTTCCGCCGTCGATCGGAGGCTCGCGTCGAGCGTGCAATACCGGCGCTGACCTGCGCACTGGGACGTCGCGAGAGGTTCAACAACTCGAGCTGGGACCTTCACCGGTCACCACCCAACCTTCCCGAGCCGGCGCTCTCTCCAGGCGGGTGGCCAGGACCGTCCACGGCCGCTGCCTCCCTCGCGGCCCCGACCACGTGATCGTCGTTGTCGTCGATCTCGAATATCGGCTCAAGGGACCACTCCGCGGTCGGCCGCTCCGGGACTCGGGCGATCTCGACGACGCGCCGAGCACCAGCATCACCACGACTCATCATCACCACGAGATCGATGCAGTCGGCAAGCTGCTCGCGGATTGCCTGGAGTGGTAGATCTGCATCGCCCAACAACATCATCGTCTCGATCCTCCGCAGTACTCCCGAAGCAGTGTTCGCGTGCACGGTCGAGAGCGATCCACGATGACCCGTGTTCAAGGCCTGCACGAGGTCCAACGCCTCCGCCCCACGCATCTCGCCACAGATGATCCGATCTGGGCGCATACGTAGGGCGTTTCGCACGAGCTCTCGAAGGCCGACGGATCGGATCCCTTCGGTAGCGTTTCTCGTTTCGAGACGAACGATGTGGTTCCCCGGCAAACGAAGCTCGGCCGCATCTTCGATCGTGACGACGCGGGAGTCCGAGTCGATGAAGGCGACAAGAGCGTTGAGAAGTGTGGTCTTGCCCGACGATGTGCCACCGCCGATGATGATCGTCAGTTGGTCCGCCACGGCCTTCATGAGTAGGTGTTTGGCTGCTGGCGCCGCCAGCTCGGACAGATCGATCGACCGGACGGCGAACCTGCGGATCGTCAGGCATGGCCCATCGACAGCCAACGGGGGGATGATCGCATGCAGTCGAGACCCGTCCTTCAACCGCACATCGACGCTCGGTTCCGTTCGATCGATGCGCCGACCCGCGTTCGAGGCCAATCGCCGAACCAGCTGCAGCGTTGTCTCCGGTTCGAGGCTCTGACCCGTACGTTCGAGCCGTCCGCGGCGCTCGACCCAGACGCTTCCGTCGCCGTTCACCATAATTTCTGTGACAGTTTCGTCGAGCCCGTACTGGTGCAACGGACCGAGTCCGTCGATCCTTGCCTTGACTTCGTCGACCACATCTTCGATCGACGCGGCGGTGGCAAGCGGTTCGGCCTCGGCGATCAGACTCCGAATGCGACATTCCATATCCACATCGAGAGCAGCCCCCTCGTTCCACAACTCGCGATGCACCCGTTGAACGGTGCCTGACAGCGCTCGGGGCGAACTCATAGGAGAACCCCCTCGACCTGCTGGAACGTCGAGGAGGAAGGAGTCGGCATCAGGTCGCGCACGAGGCGTCGCAAAGGGCGGGGCAGTCGCCCCGTCAACAACCCTGCATCGATCGCCCGGGCAACCCGTGGATCGACCGCCAGCCGGGTCGTCACCGCCCTTCCAACCACCGCTTCGATGTCGAGAGTCGACAGGGCGCGTCCACCCTCTACGATCTCGACCACGTCGTCTGCAACCACTGGCAGGTGCCGAGCACGACGCAACGCCAGATAACACGCTCGAAGGACAAGGGTGGTCCGATCGCTCGACGCCGCAAGTAGCGACACCGGAGAGAACGGGTCGGGATCGAGAACACCGAGGTCACCAAGGACGACTCGTCCGTCCTGGAAAGCTCCCACCAACGCATGACACCGTTGTGGCGACACCGGCTGTGTCTTTGATCGCGAACCGGCAGGGAGAATTGTGAGCCCTGGACGCAACTCGACCTCGAGGTTCGAGAGCGCCTCGACGCCAACATCATCCGTCGCATGTAACCAATCCCACACGCCGCTGGTGGCGCCGGCGTCGAGACCAAAGATCTCGAGCTGATCGCCGCAGAAGTCGATGAGTGTCACGGCGCGGCCTTTCGACAGGCCAGACGCCATTGCAGCGGCGACCACGGACACGCCGACTCCGCCCTTCGGAGAAACGAACGTCCAGAACACGATGAACCCCCGACGCACATCGCGTCGCAGATGATGACGGGGGAAGTCAGAGGCCGAGGGCCAAGATCGGCGGGACGCCAGTCACGCTCGTGTGACCACTCTCGCGCGTGGCTCACGTGTCATGCAATACCGGCGACGTAGTCTGGTTTGATGGGCGAAACCGAGGTGACTCCCGCGCGAAGAGCGGCGGCATTCTTCGATCTCGACAAGACGACGATCGCTACCGCGTCGCTGTTTGCGTTCAGCTCGACACTTCGCGAAGCCGGCTACATCAACTCCCGGCTGATCATGAGGGCCATCTGGGGGCGATTCGTATTCAACTATCTCGGCGCTGACCACGAACGTATGGAAGACATGCGAAACAACGCGCTGCGACTCTGCAAGGGCTGGGATCAGCGGCACATCAGTGAACTCGTCACCGATGCATTGGAAGAGGTGCTCGAGCCGATTGTGTACAGCGAAGCCGTGGACGAGATCGCGGCGCATCGGGCCGCCGGACACATGATCTTCATGGTGTCGGCCTCACCTCAAGAAATCGTTCTTCCACTCTCTCGTTACCTCGGGGCTGATGGAGCCGTCGCTACGATCGCGGAGATCGACCGAGCAGGCAAATACACGGGCGGGGTGGAGTTCTACTCCTATGGCCCATACAAGGCCGATGCGATCGAAGCCCTGGCGCTCGAACATGACCTCGACCTCGATGAGTCGTACGCCTACACCGACTCGATCACCGATCTCCCCATGCTGGAGGCGATTGGGTATCCAATCGTGGTCAATCCCGACAAAGCTCTCAACAAGATCGCGACCGATCGCGGCTGGGAAGTGCGCTGGTTCTCGAACACCGTGCCGCTGCGCTCACGCGTGAGCGAACACGCCCGAACTGGGGCGCTCGTTGCAGGTGTGGGAGCACTCGCGGGCGGTGCGAGTTGGTATGTGCGGTCTCGTCGTCGCAGCGCTTGAGGAGTGCAATCTGTGTCTAACCGGAGACGATTCTGAAGATTCCGCCGGCCCTGCTGAGCACGTAGGGCTCTCCCTGAGCGTCGACACCGAAACTGGTGAGCTCATCGATCGCCGGTAGGTCGAGTCGGACCGGTTCGGCGCTCTCGTCGATCCGATAGCCGAATACCTCCCCGGTACAGAAGTCGCCGAACAGATAGGTTCCCTCCATTCGAGGAATCTCCGTGCCGCGATACACCTCTCCCCCGGTGACCGAGCATCGACCATTCGTTTGTGCGTAGGCGATGACAGGCTCTACGTGACCCTCGGGCGCCGTTCCACTGCGATACGGCTCGAGGCCTTCGATCTCGTTCCATCCGAGATTGGCGCCAGCTTGATCCCCGTTGCGAAGAACGTTCACTTCCTCGAAACGGTCTTGGCCGACATCGGCAATCCAAAGGTCACCCGTGGGTTGATCGAACGCGAAGCGCCAGGCGTTGCGAACACCCCAAATGAACACCTCGGGAGCGGCACCATCTGGGAACGGATTGTCGCTCGGAATGCCATACCCTTCATCGGCCGCGACGTCGATGCGAAGAATCGAGCCCAGGCGTGTGTCGGGATTCTGACCATTGTCCCGAGGATCACCTACGCCGCCTCCGTCGCCCAAGCCGATGTACAGGAAGCCATCGGGTCCGAAAGCGAGCTGACCTCCGTTGTGATTTCCCTGAGGTTGGTCGACTGTGAATAGCACCTCGGCAGACTCCGCATCGGCAATCGGTCCAGCCATGGCGTATCGAGCGATGACGGTGTCTCCGTCGGTGTTGGTGTAGTCGACGTACAAGGTGTCCCCGTCTGGCGAGAACGTCATGCCGAGGAGACCCTGTTCGTTTCCGAGACTGACGGATCCGCGTAAGTCGAATGTGACATCTGCCCCACTGGCGGATCCATTCGGGAAACGCACAATTCTGCCCCGCTGCTCCACCACGAAGAGGTCTGTCGAGCCGGGGCGAGCTGTCAATCCAACCGGGCTGTTCACGCTCCCTACCAATTCGAGCTCGACGGCGATCGAGTCAAGTGGCGTGTGCGGGATCGGCGTCGTCGTGGGCGGCGTCGTCGTGGTTGTCGGCGCCCCCGTTGTGGTTGTCGGCGCCCCCGTTGTGGTTGTCGGCGCCCCCGTTGTGGTTGTCGTCGCCGAGGAGACGGGGGCGCTCGTGGTCAACGTGCCATCGACGAGATTGCGGGCGGGAATCGTCACGGTTTCGTCGTCAGAAACAGCCAACGAAGTGCCCGGATCGGCGCTGGGAGCATCTTCGGAATCGGACGCGCATGCAGTGGCAATGAGCGCGGACAGTAGCGCTACGCCAAGCCATCCATGCACCCGGTGGAGTGAGTCACGTCGAAACAGCATCGTCCAATCGTACGTCCCGGAAGGTCTACACCTCTCGCCAGGGTCGGGCATTGGCGACAGCCATCGCCCGAAGCTCGGCGAAGTGGTCCGAGACCTCGCCTGCAATCACCTCTCGACGTAGCAACGGGCTGGCGTCGCTCGCCGGGCGCCAGATCGCGCGGCCGCCCGTGAACCCGGAGCACCCGTTGTCGAATGCCACCTTGAGTTGAGCTCGGTACTGCTCGAAGGTCACACCCGAGGACAACAAGACCCATGGTTGACAGCATGCGTCGTCGACGGCTGCACAGGCGTCTGCCCACCCAGAAGGATCCGAGGGATCACCCGGGAACTCGATCTTCAAGACATCGATCGGTAGATCGGTGAGCTGGCGGACCGTGTCGAGCACAACTGCGGGACGATCGGCATCGTTCATCCCGAATGCGACGGGTTCCACCAGGAACGCCAGATCGAGGTCGGCGCAGATACCAGCGGTGTCAGAAACGACCTTGCGCTGCTGCTCGGCGTGATCGAGACGTTCCGGTGCGTAGGGCAGGAGCAGCTTGGCTGCGCTCGCGCCGAACTTCTTTGCGTCGAGCGCCGACCATCCTTCGAGCATGGTCGTCGGTCCTTCCCAAGGATCCTGCATATACCCCTGCGCCTCAAGCGCGGCCATGAACCCACTCGTGCCCGAGAGTGCCCCGGACTCGATCACGTGAGGAAGGCTGAATTCGGGCTCGAGCATCACGCCGCTTGCTTGCTCACCCACGCCACGAATGAGTTCGTCCTTGAACTTCGCGATGTCCGCATCGGTGGCACCGTCAGGGAGCACCGCTTTGAGCGAGTCACGATGGTCGATTGCCAGAATGGTGAAGACCCCGTCGTTGGTCGCAAGCGTGTCGAGACCGCGCATCTTTCCGGGCGTCATCGCATGCATGTCAGGCTCCATCTCCAGCGGGCATGCCACCGGGGTTGTTCAGATTGGGGGTTTGCATGACCGGCTGGGTCCAGGCGCTGAGGTCGCCGTTCTCCCAGTCCTGGTGAATCCAGGTGAAGTCCTCGTGGAAACAGGGAGGCGTCACCCGTTCCTTGTCGACCAGTTCACCGGCGAGATAGTTGAGGAAGAACATGTTCGAGCCTGGGCAGGCCACGCTCGAGTGATATCCCTTGGGCACCAGAGCCGTGTCGCCGTCATGGAGGATGACCGTCTCATCGAACTCGGCCTCGGGGGCCCAATTGCGATGCATCGCGAAGCCGGTGCCAGGGTCGAGGCGGAAGAAGTAGGTCTCTTCGAGGTAAGGCGAGCCTTCGATTCCATCGTGGCGATGTGGCGCCCAACCCGACCAGCACCCGCGAGGCACGTACACCTCGTAGAGAATGAGGCGCTCGGCGTCAACAGGGGGTGCCAGCACGTGATTGACCTGGCGGTGTGATGCCCCGCCCCCACGAACCTCACTCTTCATCTGGTTCGGCGTAATGAGGCGGGTCGGATAGATCCCTTCAGCTGGAGCCGACCCAATCGCGAACTCGAAGTCGCTTTCGGCTACGACGAGCATCTTGTCGCCAGGAGTCGCGTAGACGATGTGCGGCATCTCTTCGAACACGCTCGTCCGCGAGATCGAGAAGGCGGTGCCACCGGCGGTGACAGAGGCGGATCCTGCGAGAGGCACGATGGCAGTTTCTTGACCGGGACGTACATCGTTGTATGTCTCGCCAGCGTCGAGGGACACCACCCGAAAACTGAGGTACTTCCAGTCCGCGGATTCAGGTGTGACGTTCAAGAGGACGCCGTTGCCACCACTGTTGCGAACCAGGCTGTTTCGTTCTGTCATATCTACTTCTCTTCCCACGCGAAGTGTTCGGGCACCGGCTGAGCGCGAGGTAGCTGGCCCACCCCCGGAATCGTTTGATCAAAATCGAGGCTCACCCCAGACATCATCCCGGACTCTGTCGAAGCGAGGAAGCAGATTCCACGCGCCACTTCCTGCGGTTTGAGCAGGCGGCCGGTGGGTTGTGCTGCCTCAGCAGCCACGAGCCAGTCTTCTGGAGCGTCGTGGAAGCGCTTCTGCGTCTCATGTTCGGAGGGAGTATCCATCCAGCCGGGGCTGAGCATGTTGACCCGAATGTTGTCGGCCATCAGAGAGAACGCAGCATTCTTGACCAGTGTTTCGCCCGCATGTTTCGACGTCGAGTAGGGCCAAAGAACCTCGTCGCCCCCGTGGTGCGCGACGCTCCCGATCAGCACCATCGTTCCCATCACACCTTCACGTTTCATAATCTTGGCCAGGCCGGTGATGAAGAGAGCTGGCATCTTGATGTTGACGCCGAGCATGTCGTCCCACATCGTCGCCGTGGTGTTCCACACCGAACCTCGCCATGTGGCCGCAGCACAGTTCACGAACACGTTCACCACACCGAAGACACGATCGACCTCGTCGATCACAGCCTGCACACCAACATCGGACCGAAGGTCGGCACTCACAAACACGGCCCGACAGCCGTCGCCATCGAGGGCTGCAGCTGCAGCCTCACCCTTCTCCACGACTCGGCCAACGAGCACGAGGCCCACTGCACCGCGCGCCTTCATGAGCTGAGCGGTCGCGTAGCCGAGCCCCTGGGTTCCCCCAGTAATCACGGCGACTTTCCCAGCGAATGAGGCGTGTCCGAATGGATTCGACGTATCCAGAGTCTGATCCATGCTCATCCAACCTCCCCAAAATTTGTATGTCTGAACGCGCCAGTCGTGCACAGACCTACGAATATTCTCAATTGTGCGGACATCATTGGACCTCCGCCACCTTGACGACTCGGCTCTCCTTGAACGACAGTGCCGCTGCCATACCGATCGCCAACGGCGCTCGACCGTCGTTTCCAGTCACGGGCATCGTTCCACTCTCCAAGCCGTCGACGAATGCCTGCCATTCGGCCACGTAGCTCGGGATGTACCGCTCGAGAAAAAAGTAGGGGATGTTGGTGAGTCGGGTGCCGTCTGGGCCGTGCACCTCGGTCGTGTGACTCCGTGGGTTCTCCGACACCGCCATACCGCCTGAACCGAATACCTCGACGCGCTGGTCGTAGCCGTATACCGCCTGACGACTGTTGTCGATCGTGGTGATCGCGTCGTTCTCGTGGGTGAGGACGACGACGGCAGTGTCGACATCACCGGCTTCACCAATTGCAGGGTCGACACGCACGGCTGCCGTCGCATACACGTCGACAACCTCGCTGCCTGTGATGAATCGAGCCATGTCGAAGTCGTGAATGGTCATGTCGTTGAAGATGCCGCCCGAGACCTTGATGTACTCAATTGGTGGCGGAGCCGGATCACGACTCGTGATTCGCAACATGTGCACGTCGCCGACCGACCCATCGATCACGGCTTGTCGTACCGCTGCGTGCGCGGCATCAAAGCGGCGGTTGAAGCCGATCTGCAGTGGTACGCCTGCCGTCTCCACGGCAGCGAGGGCCCGATCGACCTCCGACAGATTCAACGAGATCGGCTTCTCGAGGAAGATTGCCTTGCCCGCCTCGGCAGCAGCGACCACGAGGTCCACGTGTGTGTCCGTGCTCGTGCAGATCGCGACCGCGTCGACGTCGCTTGACATCACCTCTTCGGCGCTTCCAGCCAGCTCACAACCGAGATCGTCGGCGACCGCACGTGCGCCCTCGGTGTACACATCGAAGACGGAATGCAGATCGAGACCGGGCACCTGACGGTCGATGAGTTCGGCGTGCATCTTGCCGATTCGACCTGTCCCGAGGACGGCGATGGATGGTTTCGTCATGAGCTTGCTCCTGGCTGGAGGGCGTGGCCGATCCGGGCGGAAGTCCCGGCGGGGTCGGTCGTGGCAGAAGAGGCGGCGTGGCCGATCCGGGCGGAAGTCCCGGCGAGATATTGCTTCTTAAAACGTTCGATGAGGTCGCGAACCGGCGTTGCTCGGCGTCCGAGGATTCGATCAGTCCGTGGTGTGGTCAGCGATGTGTCGTACGGGACCGGCGCCGAAAGCATCGACGCTGGATCGGGTGGACCGAATTGCAGGAGATCGGCATCGAGATCGAAGACGTCGCAGGTGAGTTCCGCCAACTCTCGACGCGTGATCGAATCAGCCCCACAACAGTGGAATACCCCGTCACTGCGGGCTGCTCCGACGGCGAGCATGATCTCGCCACATTCGAGCGCGAGCGAGGGAGTTGCAACCATGTTTATGTCGTCGGCCTCCCACACGGTGAACGACTCGCCAGCGGATAGAGCGTCGACGATGCTCGCGACGAAGTATCCGAATCCGCGGTCCTGGGATCGTGGCGTCGTCGGCCGAGCGAGGTGGAGCCCGTTGACGCCACTCACCCTGGCGACAGCTCCACCTGCTTCGAGCGCGACCATTTCCGAGGCCAGCTTGAGGGTGCCGTACAGGTTGATCGGGTTCGGCGGGGTTTCCTCGTTCGCACCAGCTTGGGTGCCGTCGAAGACCCAGTCCGTCGAGACCAACACGTAGGCCGCGTCAACGCCGGAACGGGCCGCCCGAACAGTCGAACGGGTCGCGCCCACATAGGCCGCCCACGATGCCTCCCGGTCGGCATACATACGGTGCCAGTCGTTCATGATGGCGCAGTGGATCACGACGTCCGGATCGAACTGTTCGATGTTTTGCCGCACCGATTGGTCGTCGGTCATATCGACCGGAGCCACCTGATACGCCGCGTCGGTCGGTGGTACGAAGGTGTGCGCTGTGGTCAGCGTCTCGTGGCCAGCGTCGACCGAGGCCCGCACGATGTTCGAACCGACGAAACCTCCTCCACCTGAAATCCAGACCCTCACGGCGTGCCAGGTGTTTCCACGCGACCGTCGCGCATTCGGATCGGGTACGTGGTCAGTGCTTCCTTGATCGGCCGGCGGGTTCCTTCGCCGGTGCGGAGATCGAAACGCCCGTTGTGTTTCGGGCACTCGATCTCACAGCCAAGGATCGTGCCGGCGGCAAGATCGGCCTCCCCGTGCGTGCAGATCCGATCGACGAGCACCGTGTCGCCGTCCTCGGTGCATGCCAACAGGCGCTCGCTGCCATCGATGGTGACGGAGCGCGACTGACCCGCGCCAAGATCGCTGGGACCGAGATCAATCCATCCATCGTCGGTGCTTTCGCCCGCCCACTCGAATCCCTGCACAATCGACCCTCGAGTGCCAGGGACATCCGGGATGTCGCGTTCGAGTTCCCACCTCGGATCAACATGCTGCCGGCGAAACGCGGTGATGATCTCCTTGTAGGCATGGAAGGTATTCGGCGAAGGCTTCGCTAGCTGGCCGTTGATCTCCGCGTGCAGCGCCGGAAGGTTGTAGTAGGGCACGGCGGGGAACATGTGGTGTTCGACGTGGTAGTTCATGTTCAGATACAGGAAACGGAAGATCGGGTTCATCAGGACGGTCCGCGATGACTGCCGATGGTCGAGGACGTCTTCTTTCAGGCCCGCATGCTGGGTGACGCCGAAGAAGACCACGAGCCAGCCGCCGTAGACCGTGGGCAGGCCGATGAGCAAGAGCGGGTAGAAAGACGTTGAGGCGATGGCCCAAACGATCGTAGCAAGCCAGATCGCCACGTAGACCCGAGCCTCCCAAGCGATACGTTTGCGATCCTGCTCCGGCACGAGGACGTCGACGACAGGGTCCTTCCACCCGAACGCGTACTTCACGATCGTCTTGATGAGGGTGCTGCCACCCTGAATGTGGGTGAAGGTCCACGCGAGCCGAGCGACCGAAGGCGGCCGTGGAAAAACGATCTCCGCATCGCGACCGACGATGACCGTGTCGGTGTGATGGCGAAAGTGTGACCACCGCCAGAATGTGGCGCTCCTCCCGAGCAGGAAGCTGGCCGGGTAGTACACGAGATCGTTCAGCCAGGGTGTTCGAAACGCGGTGCCATGTCCGCTTTCGTGCCAACGCGAGTCCGCCGCGCCGCCGGCAACGGCTCCGTAAGCGACGAACGCAGGCAGCGCCCACCAACTACCCCGAAGACTCCAGGCAAGGACAGCCAGTCCAGCTATGAGACCAACCCAGATGATCAGATCGACGATTGGACGAACGTCGCGGCGCTCCATGAGCTCGCGCATGCGCGCCGGATCGACCTCTGCCTGAAACCATTTCCCCTCAGCGAGGCCGCGCTCCGCGGCGCGCGCAGATTCAGGTCCGACCAGGCTGTAGTCACGTGAGGGAAGGGTTGTGGTCATGGGTGGTACACCTCCGGGATGTTGTGGTCAGGGACAGGCACAGGCCCGCCCTGGGTGAGCGAGCTCAGCGCGGCTTCAGCAACGAGCTGTGCGGCGAGGGCGTCGAGGGCCGATGGCCCAGTGGCCTCGGGATCATCGAGCGATGCGACCCATCTCCGATCCTGAATTCGGTACGCGTCGGCAAACCAGCCAAACCAGTCGAGGCCGATGGGAGTGCGGTGATCGCCGTCAATGCGAAGTCGGGGTCGTTGGGGCGCCGAAGTCGTCACCATGCCGTTGACTGCTGTCGCTTCGACTTCCACCTCGTAGGCATAGGAGTCATCGCTGAACTCGATCGTGGCCGTTGCACCTGACGCGAGGCGAAGGACGAGCAGGACGTGTGTCAATCCGCCTGGGCGAGGCATCGAGCGGGCATCCACGTCGACCACGCGTCCAGCGAGCCAATGGATCGTGTGGATGTCGTGGATCAGAGATTGAACAATGACGACGCCGGGTGGTCTGGCCACCTCATTCGTGTTCCGATGGCTGCAGCGGAGATAGTGAAGATCACCAAGCGCCGCGAGTTGGTCGGCGAAGGCCACGTGTGCCGGATCAACTTCGCGCATGAACCCGACCTGCACGCGCCGCTGACCGATCGACACTTCCTTGTCGATCACCGCGTGCGCACCTGCCAGGTCATCGGACAACGGCTTCTCACACAGGACGCGGCTGCCAGCATCGAGCGCTGTGATCGTCAACTCTGCGTGGGTGTTGTCAGGGGACGCGATGATGACGCCATCCCATCCCTCTGCGGCGCATGCGTTCACGTCCGTCGTCACGGGAACGCCAAGCTTGTCGAGGTCGGGGTGAGGGAAAGGGTCGGCAACGGCAGCTAGCTCTACGCCGGGAATCGCCATCAGCGTCTCCGCGTGGAAGCGGCCCATGCCACCTGCCCCGATGACGGCAAGCTGTTTCATCAGATGCGCTGCGCTTTCTTACCCTCGATCATCTCGGCCTTTGCGTTGCGGACACCTTCGAGCTCGCTCACCTCAGGTACTCCGACCTCCCAGAAGGATCCTCCTTCGGTCCAGCTGTAGGCATCGGTCACCAGTGCGATCACGTAGGTGCGATCGGCGGCCTTGGCCCGGCCGAAAGCTTCCTCGAGTTCGTCGATGGAAGTGACCGTCTCGCTCATGGCACCCATCGCTTCAGCGTGTTTGGCGAAATCAACCGCCACCGGGTTCACCACGGTCGGGTTGTCCTTGATCAAGTTGTTGTAGGGCTCGCCACCCATGTTCGTCTGCAGACGGTTGATCACGGCGAAGCCACCGTTGTCGCACACGATCACGATCATCTTGTGGCCATGAATGACCGAGCTGTAGATATCGCTGTTGAGCATCATCCACGAGCCGTCGCCGGTGAAGACGACAACTTCCTTGTCGGGCTGGGCCATCGCAGCGCCCCAACCTCCACTCGTTTCGTACCCCATGCAGCTGAAGCCGTACTCACAGTCAAAACTGTTGAGGTGTTTAGCTCGCCAGCCGTTGTTGACCTCACCAGGGAACCCACCAGCTGCTGCCAAGGCGAACGTCTTCTCATCGGCGAGCCGATCGATCGCTCCGACGACCTGGGCATACGTCGGCAGGCCGCTGTCGCTGCGTGCTTCTTTGGCAGCGATCTTGTCGATGTAGGCGTTGTGTTGGGCAACCTCGTTGGCCATGGTCGTTGACCAGTCATCGGGCGCTCGATACGACCCAAGGGCGTTACCGAGTTCGCCGAGTGTTTCCTTCGCGTCACCAACGAGTGGCATCGACTGACGTTTCGTCGCATCGAAGCGTGCAGTGTTCAGGCCAATGATCGACACGTTGTCGTTCTTGAACACGGTCCAGGATCCGGTCGTGAAGTCGAGCAAACGTGTTCCGACAGCGAGCACGACATCGGCCTCGCCCGCAAGCGCATTCGCTGACGTCCCGCCGGTCACGCCGATGGGTCCGCCATACATCGGGTGGTTCCATTCGACACAGGCCTTGCCAGCCACGGTCTCGACTACCGGGATGTTGTGAGCTGTGGCGAACGATGCGAGCTCTTCTTCGGCGAGCGAGTAGTGGACACCGCCGCCTGCGACGATGAGAGGCTTCTCTGCCGCGAGTAGCGCCTCTGCAGCAGCGGCGAGTTGACGACGGTCGGCCCGAGGTCGAATGATCTCGTGCACCTGTTCGTCGAAGAAGCTGAGCGGGAAGTCCCACGCCTCCGCGCCCACATCCTGTGGAAGGCCGAGGAACGCCGGACCACAATCTGCCGGGTCGAGCATGGTGTGTATCGCATGCGGCAGTGAGCTGGTGAGTTGCTCTGGCCGGGTGATCCGATCCCAGTACCGGGTGACAGCTCGAAAGCTGTCGTTCACTGTCTGGGTCGGGTCGCCGAAGTGTTCGACCTGTTGCAGTACCGGGTCCGGCAGGCGACTCGTGAAGGTATCGCCCGAAATCAGGAGGATCGGCAACCGATTGCTGTGTGCCACACCGGCAGCGGTGACCATGTTGGTCGCGCCTGGTCCGACCGAACTCGTCGCAACCATGATCTGTCGACGCCGTGTGGCCTTGGCGTAGGCAACACCGGCCAGCGCCATGCCCTCTTCGCTCTGTCCGCGGTACGTGGGCAGCTCGTCCTTCGCCCGTTCCAGCGCATGCCCGAGCGACGTCACGTTGCCATGCCCAAAGATCCCGTACACACCGCCAAACAAAGGCGCCACAGACCCATCCACAAGCACCGATTTCTGGGCAATCAGATAACGAACAATCGCCTGCGAAGTAGTAAGCCGAACGGTCTTGCTCATGCGGTGAACCCCCTAGTTGGAGTGATTGTCAGGGCCAGTGGTGAACCCTTAGCTGAGCGCCGTGGCGCAGCAGGCGGACGGTGTGTATGTCGAGCGAAGCCCCTCACCCGGCAAACGGCGTCGGGCCGGCAGGCGGTGCGTCGAGCGCAGCCCGACTTTGGTGGAGCGAAGCGGAACCCAGAGGGCGAAGCCGGCGTGACGTCGGACGGAGCGGCGCAGCTGGTCATGGGAGCGTCAGGTTCACGACGTCTTGCCATGTTCCGGTCTCAGTCGACTTGAGAAGCGCAGCTTGCACACTCACGTAGTCGACTGCTTCTTTGAAGCTTGCGGAGTGCTTCGTTCCGGACGCCACAGCCTTGAGGAACTCGTAGTCCTCGATGGTGATCAGGTCTTCGAACGCGATGCTGTTGGCGTCACCGGGGACGAAGTTGCCGTGGTACGGGTAACGGTCGCCGCCGCGTACGGTCGTGTAGCCCCGAGCCTGGTCTTTCAACAAAAACAGCCCCATCTCGTTCATCGTTTCGAGGTTCCAGTTCGCTGCGCCCTTCGTGCCGTAGACATCGAATGCGTTCTGGCTCTCGGGACCGATGATCGACCGGCTCGTCTCGAAGGTTCCAATCGCGCCATTCTCAAATTCGCAGAAGGCGCCGAAGTAGTCCTCGTTGGTGACGGGCCCAGTGGGATCGCCCGGTTCGCCGCGTTCGTAATGGGTTCCGCCGGCCTTGGGGAGGGGGCGCTCAGTGATGAAGGTCTTCTGCTGCCCCATCACGCGGGTAATCGGACCGACCAGCATGTGTGCGAGATCCATCGAATGGCTGAGGATGTCCGTGCTCACGCCGTAACCGGCTTGATCGACCTCGAACCGCCACGAGAGCAATCCCATGGGATCCGAGCCATACATCGAGAAGAAGCGGCCCCGGTAGTTCGTGATCTCACCCAGCTCACCGTCGGCGATCAGGTTCTTGAGGTATTGCACGAGCGGTGCAAACCGGTAGTTGTAGCCCACGCCTGTGGTCACTCTTGCGTCCCGAGCCGCTTTCTCCGCCCGCACTGTCTGATCGGGCTTTCCGCCTACCGGCTTCTCACAGAAGATGTGCTTGCCGGCCTCGGCAGCGGCCACACAGATCTCTTCGTGCAACATGTTCGGAGCGGTACACGTGACGACATCGATGTCGTCGCGGTCCATGACCTCCCGCCAGTCCGACACGGCTTCTTCGAAGCCGAAGCTGTGCACTGCTTGGTCGCGGCGCTGCTCCATGTTGTCGGCGCAGATCGCAAGCACGGGGTCGTATTCGCGATCCTCGAAGAGTTGCGGGATGCGCGCGTAGCTGCGGCTATGGGCCTGGCCCATCCAGCCGAGGCCGATAACTGCGATCCGAAGTGGTTGACGGTCCATTGCGATTTCCTTGATGTCGGGGGGTTCAGAGTTCTTGCGGGTTGAGAAGGTGTGTTGGGCGTTCACCTGCGAGCGCCATGCGAACTTGGTCGAAGGCCATTCGTTCCATGCGAGCGCGTCCAGCAGTGGTGTTCGATGCGATGTGCGGGGTGACTATCACGTTGTCCATGTGGAGCAACGAGTGGTCGGGGTAGAGCGGCTCGGGGTCGGTCACGTCGAGGCCTGCCCCCATAAGGTGGCCAGACTCGAGCGCGGCCACGAGGTCGTCCGTGACAACGATGGGACCACGTGCACAGTTGATCAGGACGGATCCTGGCTTCATGTTGGCAAACGCTTCAGCATCGATCAGGCCGATGGTCGACGGTGTCGCAGGTGCGTGGATCGAGAGCACGTCGGAGCGCTCGAGGAGTTCATCGATGCCGACTGAGTCGTCATGTAGGGGGTCGGTGATGATCACGTTCATGCCGATCGCCTCAGCCATGACGGCGACAGCTTGACCTATGCGGCCATACCCGAGGAGCCCGAGAGTCTGACCTTGTAACTCCATGCTCTGTTGATGACTCACGTAGTCGCCGGTGGCTGCACGAAGACGGTTGGCCGAGGGGACGAGCTCGTGGGTGACCGCCATCATGAGCGCAATCGTGTGTTCAGCCGTCGACGTCGTTGGACCCTCTGGTGTATTTGTGACGAGGATGCCTCGCGACGTTGCTGCGTCGACGTCGACCGCGTCATAGCCAATCCCGATGCGGGCCAAGACTCGGAGATCAGGCAACGAGTCCAGCACGTCGGCCGTATACGGCTCTCCTCCAGCAAGTATCGCGACTGCGCTTGCTCGCTCGGAAGGGTCTGGACCAAGTGCCGAGTAACCCTCGGCCTCGTGCTCGGCTCTGAGATGGTCGGGGCACCCGCGCACCCACCACAACCGCGTCATCGCGCGACCCTGCCTTCGGCGGTCATGAGAGGCAAGCGGGCGTCCATCGGTTGACCGGACAGCTCATCCCGGACCCAGTGGTGGGTCGGGTCATCGCAGAACGCCATGTTGCGCTCGCCGCCGGGTCCGGCAAGGACGTTCAAGTAGTACATGTCGTAGCCCGGCGCTGCGATACACGGGCCGTGATACCCGCGAGGCACCAGAAAAATGTCGCCGTCGCGCACGACCACGTTCTCGTCGATGATGGGCATCCCTTCGTGGCCAATGCCCGTGTAGGTCCGATGTATACCGAAGCCAGACGGTGTGTAATCGATCGAACCGGCGGTGCCGATGCGGAAGTAGTAGATCTCTTCGTTGTTCACCTCACATTCGGGTGAATCGTCATGTTTGTGGGGTGGATACGACGACCAGTTGCCGTCAGGTGTGTAGACCTCGACGCACATCAACTTGTCGGCGCCGGCGAACTGCTCGGGTGAGCAGAAGTTGTTGATCTGGCGGCTCGCTTGTCCCCCGCCGCGCAGCTCGACGCTCACGTCTTCTGCTGAGCCGTAGTGCAGTTCGGTGCGATTTGTCGTCCGCGCTGAACACAACGCGAGCTCGACGGGTTGATCGCTCGTTGCGTCGATCGTGACCGTCGTGTCGATCGGGACATAGGCCCAATCGGTGACGCGGGCGAAAACGGATCCTCGACCCTCGAGCTCAAAACGTGTGCCTTCCGCGCTGACAGCAGAGGACGACCCCGACAATGGCACGACAGCGAACTCGTCGCCCCCGGTCTCGAACGTCCGAGACTCTCCGGCTTCGAGTCGAATGGTACGGATGCCGCTGTACGTCCAGCCCGCTGTCTCGGGGTCGAGCACGATCGCATCTGTGCCATCGCTGAGCGTGCCAGCGGGTTTGTGCAGACTCATGTTGCGCCACGTTCGGCCAGCAGCGACTCGATGTCGGCGATCGTCGGCATGTCGTCGGCACACATGAGTCGCCCAGCGACGATGGCGCCGGCAGCGTTGCCCCATTTGATGATTGTCTCTGGGTCCCAGCCGCTCAGCAGCCCGTGGCAGAAGGCACCGCCGAACGCGTCTCCGGATCCGAGGCCACAAACGACATCGACCCAGTATGGGGGCACCGAGACGCGGTGCCCGTCTGCGGTCGCGATCATGACGCCGTCGGCGCCGAGCTTCATCACGGCCATCTCGAGGCCGGCCTCGAGCAAACGGTCCGCGGCAAGGTTCATGTCTCGCGTGCCGACCGCTATCTCGCACTCGTCTTTGTTTCCGATGGCGACCGTGAAACGATCGAGCATCGGGCGAATCGCTTCTGATGCCTGCTCTGGTGACTGCCAGAACATCGGACGCCAGTCGAGATCGAGCACCGTGTGGCTTTTGCGACCGCGAAGATCGAGCAGCTCGGTGACGGTGGCCGCCGAACGTTCGTCGGAGAAGCGCGATGCGGGTAGCCAGAAGATCGGCACGTCGCGGACGACGTCGGCATCCACATCGCTCGGGTCGATATTTTGGTCTGGCGCGCGTGGTGATCGGTAGAAGATGATCGACGGGTCTTCGGGCGGGTCGAGTTCGGCGAAGGCCAGAGGAGTCTGGAGCTCCAGGTCGGTTGCGATGAACCGATTATCGACACCGAAGGTGTGCTCGAGCGCGTGCCGGACGTAATCGCCGAACTGGTCATCGCCGACCTTGGTCACCAAGGCAACCTTGTGCCCAAGCCGAGCTGCGGCAACAGCAACGTTCGTGGCCGTACCACCGATCGATTTCTGGAAGGTCGTCACGTTTCGCATCGGCTCGCCAAGCTGCAGCGCGTAGAGGTCGACGCTCACCCGCCCAATCGTCAGAAGCTCGAGCTCAGTCGGTAACACCTCGACACTCCCGGTCGAGATCCCCCGACCGTCCTCATGGTCGCTACGCGAGCTCCGCTCCCCCATCACTTCTCGACACTCCCGGTCGAGATCCCCCGACCGTCCACATGGTCGCTACGCGAGCTGCGCTCCCCTTTGGAGCTGGTCTCCAAATGCGCGTGAAACGCGGCTAGTTCGTCGTCGGCGATGGGGACGAGAGTTGGGTCGTCAGGGAACGCTCCGGACTGAACGTCTGCGACGTACTCCGTGTACGCCGCGACTCGTTCGGCCTGAAGTCGGTCTTCTTCGGCTGCGAGGTTTCGGTACTGCTTGGCGTGGCGGGGGACGTGGCCTCGGTTGGTTCCGAGGATGTCCGTCGAAAACAGATACTGCGCGTCACAGCCAGCGCCCGACCCCATGGAGATCATGTACATCGCCGTGCGCTCCGAGATCGCTGTCGCCACGGCGGCCGGGACCACTTCGATCTCTGCGGCGAATGCGCCTGCTTCTTCGAGTGCCTTTGTCTGTTCGAAGACCGACATGGCACTCGCCGCTGTCTTGCCCACAGCTCGGAATCCACCCGTCCACGTTCGTCGCGCCGGGATCAGACCGACATGGCCAACGACAGGAATTCCCTCGGCCCGCATACGCGAAATTGTTTCGAGGCTGGCCGCGCTCCACACCGCGTCCGCGCCCAGCTCCATCATTGAGAAACCGGCGCGCAGGTAGTCGTCGGTGGTGACATGTACGCCGTACTCCAACCCAGCAACTATGAACGCCGACGGCGCCGCGAGGCGGTAGTCGTCGCTCATGCTTGTGTCTTGCACGGTGATGATGTCGATGCCTGCATCACTTGCAGCGATTGCTTCTGCGAGTGAGTCGACGTACACGTCCGTCCGCTGTCGTGAGCCTTTTTCGGCAAGGAGATCCGCCACAGTGGGACGCATCGAAGTCATGTCGAGCCTCCTCCGGAGGGATTCAGATACCGCCGAACCGGCAGCGGGCTATGAGGCCAGGTGGCTACTTGCTAGCGATTGCGTCGGCCAACTCCTGTTGCAGTTGTTCGAGTTCTGCGCCACCGGCCATGAGCTGGGTGAGCTCGTGTTGGCTGATCTCGTCCTTCGCAAAGTTGCCCATGGACTGACCACGATTGAGGATCAAGAAACGGTCGCCTACCGGAAACGCGTGTGCGGGATTGTGCGTAATGAAGATCACGCCGAGACCTCGTTTGGCGGCCTCGACGATGTATCGCAGCACCACACCCGACTGCTTCACACCGAGCGCAGAGGTTGGCTCGTCGAGAATCAGCACCTTTGCTCCGAAGTACACGGCGCGCGCAATGGCGACCGACTGACGCTCGCCACCGGAAAGTGTTCCCACGGGCTGTTCGGTGTCGCGGATGTCGATGCCCATCTTGAGCATCTCTTCCTTGGCAATCGCCTTCGCTTTGGCCTTATCGACCCAGCGGGCGGGAAACACACCCTTGGTTGGCTCGGCTCCGAGAAAGAAGTTCCGCCAAACCGACATCAGCGGCACCATGGCGAGGTCCTGATACACCGCCGCGATGCCACGATCGAGCGCTTCGCGGGGCGAGTTGAACTCCATCTCCTGGCCCTCGAGGCGAAACGCACCTGCGTCGTGCTGATGAACACCAGCAAGGATCTTGATGAAGGTCGACTTGCCGGCGCCATTGTCGCCGAGCACACAGGTCACTTCGCCTGCGCGCACCTCAGTGGTCACCCCCTGGAGCGCAATGATGTTGCCGTAGAACTTTCCAATGTTGTCGAGTTCGAGAAGTGGGGTCGAGTCGCTCATCGTGATGCCTCCGCTTTGCTACGTATGAAGTTGTTTGCAATCACCGCTGCGAGCAGGATCACGCCGAGGAAGGCGAAGCGCCAATCGGAGTTCCATCGCGCTGCGGGGATGCCCTGCTTGGACATCGCCATAATCATTGCTCCGATCGCTGCGCCAAAGGCCGAGCCGTACCCACCGGTCAGGAAGGTGCCACCGACCACGGCAGCGATGATGTACTCGAACTCGAGTCCGTTGCCGGTACCGGATTGGATGGTGTTCAGGCGGAAGGCCAGTAGCAATCCGACGAGCCATGCAGCCGCGGAAACGATCATGAAGAGTTGCGTCTTAGTTCGAGCTGCTGGCACACCGATCTGGCGGGCCGCCTCCTTGTTGCCGCCGACGGCGAAGATCCAGCTTCCGAACTTCGTTCGTCCGAGAACGAACGTGGCAAGTGCGGTCACCCCAACAAACCAGAGAACCTCGACACGGAACTGCGCCCGGGGGATCTCGGCTGCGATCTCCGCGTCCGTGGTGAACAGCAACTTGATGACTAGCCCACCGACGATCCCCACCATGCCCACCAGGCTCAACCTGGTGGCCAAGTTATCAGCGGATGTGTCGCCGAATCTTCGCTGCTCGAAGAAGGCGCTAACCAGCGCCCAGCACCCAATGACCAGCGCAGATGCGAGAAGCACGCTGAACACTTCTGAGCGGAACTTCTCCACTTCGGATTGACCCCGAACGAAGAACGCAAGCGCGGTCGTCAGGACTGCCACGGTCGCAAGAGCGACGCTGCGTGTTGCCGGCGAGATTCGCCCACCGCGCACTGCGGCCATAGCGAGGAGCGTGAGTCCTGCCATCACGAAGGCGGCGAACAAGATTGCTCGGAGGCCCTGCTCGGTGCTCATGAACATGAACGCATACAGGCCAAATGCGGAAGCGATTCCAACAGCGGCCACCTGACCCATGACTTCGGGGGGAAGGCCATCGACGGCAGCCAAACCAAGCTTTCGAAGCGAGTACCAGGAAGCGCCCAGGCCCACGATAATTACCAGTGGCCATTTCGCGAAGCCAACCAGATCGAGGACGGATTCTTGCGACTCGACCCCTAGCTGCCATGCGCACAGAATGCCGACCAAGAAAAGGATGACACCACCACCGAGAGTGTTTCGGACGCCCGTGTCGAGCGAGACCGAACCGACGTCATGTCGCTCGTAGCGCCACATGCCCAGGCCGTAGAACCCGACGAACCCCGACACTGCAAAGATGACACCCGCAAGCGTGTTTGATCCCACGCCATCGGTCCCGTGCATGATGAAGATTCCAGCGATAGCTCCTGCGAGTCCAGCGAGAAATGCGTACATTCCCGTGGGGTTGAGTTCTTCTCGACGCTTGAAGCTGAACTCGTAGATCGCCAGCACGAGGAGCAATATGCCACCGAGTAGCAACGCGGTGTAGATGCCATCGCGTGCCTCAAATTGATGGTCATTTCGAGTCCACGTGGACCCGAAGATCTTGTTGAAGAAGTCGTATCCGTGGCCCTCATCGATTCGGCCGACGGTGATGTTGTCAATGATCAACTTCGAAAAGCCGAGCTTGAATCCTCGAAGGATGAAGAACGTCGCGAGTGTCACGATGAAACTCGGAAGCGCCGTTCGTTCGACCATGAAGCCGTTGAACCAACCAAGCCCGAGGGCGACGACGAACGAGATCGGGATGGCAAGCCAAAGACTCAGCCCGGCTCCACCGAGCTCACCAACGTCTTTGACCAGCAGAATCGTGACGATGCCTAGCGCACCAGTCGCTGCGCCCGACGAAAGATCGAATTCACCACCGATCATCAGCAGCGAAACAGCAACTGCCATGATGCCGAGGGTCGAGGCAACAGCGAGGACTGGCAGAATGCCGCCCGCTTTGCCGAACTCACCTGCCACGGCCCAAAAGAATGCCCAGATTGCAACGGCGCCGATGATGGCTCCGATTTCGGGCCGGACGAGGAGGCGTTGAAACACTCCTCGATAGGCAAGGCGTTCATCGCCGTCGCCCGTAAGACTCGCCGTCATTGCTTCGACAGCAGCCGATGCTTGGTCACTCATACATTTTCCCCCGACATGGTCCTCTGCTCACGAATGATCTGATCGATCACACGCTCCCCCGAGAACACACCTAATTTTCCGAACTTGCAAGTTGACCGGCGGGCTGGGGTGAATGGATCCACCCCAGCCCGACAGTCGGTACTACTACTACTACGTGAGCTGAACTACTCGACTAGCGAGTACCAGCTTCGACGAGCGCCTTGACGCTGCTCGCGTTGTCAGCGGTGATGAAGCCAGGACCCGTGAGGATCGGCAGGCCGCCACCAGCGGTGTTCGAGTTGGTGACCTCGAGGTACATGAGGATCACTGGCAGGTACCCCTGGAGGTACTGCTGCTGATCAACCGTGAACAAGATTTCACCGCTCTCGATTGCGTTGAGCAGGTCTGGGGTGACGTCGAAGCCACCAACGGTGAGGTCGCGCCCGAGGGATTCTGCAGCACGCAGACCGGACATTGCGATGACCGGACCAACGCCCATGAAGCCGTCGTAGTCAGGATCGGCCGACAGAGCAGCGTTGATAGCTGCTTCCTGTGCGGTCTGATCAGCGTCGAGATCCATGAACGAGGAAACAACTTCACCGCTGAACGTGTCAGCGAGACCGTCGCAACGCTCGGCGAGAGCGACGTTGTCCTGCTCCTGGATTCCGCAGAGGATCTTGGTTGCGCCAGCGTCGTTGAAACGAGCGCCTGCACCCTGACCTGCGATGAACTCGGTCTGACCAACGTGGCTGGTCGCACCGATTTCCTGGTAGTCGTTCACACCGGAGTTGAGGGTGTAGACGGGGATACCAGCAGCGACAGCGTCCTGAAGAACAGGGATCAGCTGATCGGGGCTTGGAAGCGAAGACGCGATGCCGTCACTGCCAGCTGCAATAGCCGCTTCGATGTCGGACTGCTGCACGCCAGGATCGTTGTTCGAACCCTGCCATACGAGCTCGACGCCAACGTCTTCTGCTGCTGCTTCGGCGCCACGCTTGAGGACGGACCAGAACGGGCCATCATCGGAGTGTGTGATCATGTGGAACGTGAGATCTCCACCCTGGGTGACGTCAACGGTCTCGTCGTCGTCGGTATCTCCAGCGGTGTCATCGTCCGCTGTATCTCCGGACGTGTCTCCGTCATCTGCGGCACTCGTGTCGTCATCGCTACCGCAAGCTGCGGCGACCATGACGAGGGCTAGCAACATGGCTAGCCAACTCATCTTCTTCATTGTATTTCCCCTCCTGGTGGGATTTCTTATTGGTGTTCCCGGAGACGAGATGAACGACTCGCGACATGACGGTGGTCATGCGGCAAGTCGAACCTCTAGTCCCCTGAGATAGTCGACGCTCGCTTGAACGTCTTCGATTGGTCCTTTGCCTTCAGCAGGTTCGTCTCCAGTAATGGCGATGTCCTGTTCGAGGACATACCAGCCGGAATAACCACTGCGTTCTAGAGAGGCTATTACAAGATCGATGTCGAGGTTACCTCGCCCCACCGTGGGAAAGATCCCTGACTGCACGGCCTCCATGAGTGAGATCTCGCCATCATTGAGCCGGCGCGCCACCGAAAGATCGGCGTCTTTGACATGCACGAGACCAACACGGTCGGGATGATCGCGCGCAAAATCGACCGGGTCGTAGCCCCCGACGGCGAAATGCGCCGTATCGAGCACGAAGCGAATCCGGCTGTTGTCGACGACTCGTTGGATCTCTTCTCGTGTCTCGACGATGGTGCCGACGTGCTCGTGCAGCACCTGGATGAGCCCGTGCGCCTCGGTGATTTCCTCGATCACGTCGAACATGTACATCGCGTGTGCCCATTCGCTCTCGATGAGCTCTTGGCGAGGGGCCCAGTCCCAGCTCGTCACGGGAGCGGTGTTGAAGTAGGTGGCGCCAGCCTCACGCAAGAGCGCCGCCATTTCGTTGGCCTGGCGAATGGTCTCCTCTTTCTCCGCTGGGTCGTGCACCACGAGGGGCACGAACGCAGCAAGAAGACCCAGCCCGTGTTCGTCGAGAACGGAGCGCAGTTCGGCGGGGCTGGAAGGGAGGTACCCCTCCGAACCGAGCTCCGTGGCGGGAAAACCCATTTCGGCCATCTCAGAGAGCACACGATCAACCGGGAGCTGAAGGCCCCAGCCGGGCACTTCGCAAATTCCCCACGAGATCGGCGCAGTCGCCATTCGATCCATGAATCCCAAGTTTCGACGGCCCCCTGTCAGGCTTTGGTCGATTGAGTAGAGCGCTCTACTCATCCGTCGCGCCGTAAACGTAGGCCGCGTTCGGTCGCAGGTCAACCCACAGCCCTTACGAATGGCCGGACTATCACAAGGAATCTCGGAAAATAGGGGTTCCATCTCCAAACGAGATACTTGCCGGATAGAGCGCTCCACCTCTACAGTGCGGCCATGGGGCAGCCAACGATGGACGACGTGGCGAAGAGAGCCGGTGTCTCGCGCTCCCTTGTGAGTCTGGTCATGCGCGAATCCCCTCGGGTGAGTGATCAGAGCAGGAAGAACGTGCTCGCCGCGGCTCAGGAGTTGGGCTACCGACCCAACCACTTCGCGCGCAACTTAGCGAGTGGGCAGACCCACACCATCGGCATCATGCTGAATGACCTGCACAACCCGTACTTCACCGAGATGGCCGAAGGTGCGGCCGCGGCGGCGACCGACGCGAACATGCAAGTCCTCATCACATCTGGGTGGCAGCGTGAGGACGGCGATGGAGCCGCCATCGGAGCTCTCCTCGACCTCAGGACGAGAGGGCTAATTCTCGGGGCCGCCCGCGTCGCCCATGGCCTGTTCGACGAAGTCGCAAACGTGGTACCGGTTGTTGCAGTAGCCGTCTTCGATCGCCCGGAACGATTTGACACCGTGTGCAACGACGAGTCGATCGGGGCCGAGTTGGTTGTCGACCACTTGGTCGACCTAGGCCACGAGCGCATCGCTCACATCACTGGTGGCGATTCGCCGAGCGGTCCAGAGCGACAAACCGGATTCATCGATGCGATGGTCGAGCGCGGACTCGCTCCAATCATTATCGATGGGGCCTTCGAGGAACACGCCGGCCACGCCGCCGCGACACAATTGATGGCACTCAGGGAACCACCCACGGCAATCTTCGCCGCGAACGATCTCTGTGCAAGCGGCGTGCTTACCGCGCTTCGCGATCTCGGGGTCTCGGTGCCCGACGACGTTTCCGTCGTCGGCTACGACGACACGTTGTTGGCCGGCATTGGCACGATGTCGCTCACGACCGTCCATCAGCCACGCCAGCAATTCGGCCGCCGTGCGATGGAACTCCTGCTCGAGCGCATCGATGGTCGTAGTGTCGCGAGCCACGAGCTGATCGAACCACGTCTCGTCACCCGCTCGTCCACGGGGCCAGCTCCTACCGAAGGAACCATGACATGACCCACTTCTTCACTGATGTCTCGACACCGATCACCTACGAGGGTCCAGATTCTGACAACCCGCTGGCGTTTCGGTGGTACGACAAGGACCGCGTGGTCATGGGCAAGTCCATGGAAGACCAGCTTCGGATGGCCGTCTGCTACTGGCACTCGTTTGCCTGGCCAGGCTCAGACATCTTCGGCGCGGGAACGTTCGATCGACCATGGTTTGATCCCACGATCGATCCCATGGACGCGGCCCACATCAAGATGGACGCCGCGTTCGAGTTCTTCGCCAAACTTGGCACACCGTTCTTCAGCTTCCATGATCGCGACATCGCACCCGAGGGCGAGACCTTCGCACAAAGCTGCGCAAACCTCGACACGATGATCGACTACGCGGAATCCAAGATGGCCGAGACTGGCGTCAGGCTTCTATGGGGCACCGCGCAGGCCTTCTTCCAGCCGCGATATGCCGCAGGCGCAGCCACGAACCCAAATCCCGATGTCTTCGCCCATGCCGCCGCGCAAGTGAAGCACTGCCTCGACGCCACGCACCGCCTCGGTGGACAGAACTATGTGCTCTGGGGTGGCCGTGAGGGTTACGAGACTCTGCTCAACACGAACATGGCCCGCGAGCTCGACCAACTGGGCCGTTTCCTGAACATGGTCGTCGACCATAAGAAGCAGATCGGTTTCGAGGGAACGATCCTGATCGAACCAAAACCTCAGGAACCAACGAAGCACCAGTACGACCACGACTCTGCCACCGTCTACGGCTTCCTTCGGGACCATGGACTCGAGAACGACATCAAGGTCAACATCGAGGTGAATCACGCAACGCTGGCCGGCCACGATTTCAACCACGAAATCAGACAAGCCGTGACCAATGGAATCTTCGGGTCCGTCGACGCCAACCGCGGTGACGATCGCCTTGGTTGGGACACCGACCAGTTTCCGAACTCGGTCGAGGAGATGAGCTTGGGTGTCTACGAGATTCTTCTCGGAGGTGGCTTCACCACCGGCGGCTTCATGTTCGACACAAAACTTCGGCGACAGAGCATGCACCCAACCGATCTCTTCCATGCCCATATTGGAGCGATGGACACGATGGCCCGAAGCCTCCTCGTCGCATCGGCGCTCCTCGAAGATGGTGAGCTCGCGGCGCTTGTGGACGGGCGCTACGCTGGCTGGGCAACGGATCGAGGGCAACGGATTCTCGCCGGTGAGGTGAGCCTGGCCGACCTCCACGCGGACGTCTTGGCCAACAACATCGATCCAACTCCGGTAAGCGGCCAGCAGGAGATGATCGAAAACCTCATCAACCGGACCATCGAACGAGTTCGCTGACGGTTAAGCCAAGGAGCTGATCATGTTTGAAGCGGATGTCGATTCCCTCGACGAGCAGATGGAAGCCATCATCGACGAACTCTTGTGCGGCCCAGGAGCCGTTGTCATCCGAGGCGCATTCAGTCCCGAGGAGGTCGCGACGGCTCGCGACCTCATCATGAAATACTCGGCGCACGAGGACCGCGAGACGCACTTCCAGGGCGCAAACGAGGACCAACTCCACATGCAACGTCGGGTCTGGAACCTGTTGAACAAGGGCGAGATCTTCGAAGCGATGATCCAACACCCCGATGTCGTGAAGATCGCTTCGGCCTTTCTCGGCGACAAGTTCATCTTGGGGTCGATCGCGGCGAACCGCCTGCTGCCAGGAGGACCCGGACAGGAACCCCACATCGACTACCCCTACTGGGACATGTACGAACGAGAAGGGTTCCCCGCTCGCATCAACTCGAGCTATCCGCTCAACATGCAGCTGACGATCCCTCTCGACCCGTTCAACGAACTGTCTGGCGCGAGCGCGTTTCTCGCTGGTTCACAGGGTGAGCTGCTCTACCCCGAGAAAGCCGACCGCGACCGCTTCTTCGCTGAATGTGGACGTATGTCGGCAGACCCCGGGGACGCGATCATGTTCAACGGCATGGTCTGGCACTGTGCGATGCCCAACAACAGCGACCATGAACGCACGGCGATTCTGATCGAGTACTTGGCGAAGTTCGTGACGCCGCTCGAGGATCTGAAGTCGGGAGTCCGACAAGAGGTGGTGGACAGAGGCACCCCAATGCTTCACCAACTAATGGCGCTCACGTATCCCTATCCCAAGCTCTTCGACGAAGCCGAGGCCTTGAACACCATCGGCCGAGACTGAGCTCGTCAGCGATCTTCTTCGGGTAGGTCTAGTCCGGACCTGGGACCAAGCCGCTTCTCCGATAGCTTCCGGCGACGCTCGAACCAGAGACCACCAATCATGATCGAAGCAACGGACACGATCGCTGCGATCAGAAGTGACCGGTCCTCGGTCGTCCCTGGCTCATTTGCAGTATCAGCGTCGTCGGCTGCCTCGAGGTCTCCCGTGACGAGCTCCTTCCGTGGCGCCGAAGCGTCACCCACATCAGCAACCACGTCGTCAGCCTCATCGTTGACCGAGGCCGGTGCATCGGTGTCGAGCACGATCTCGGGCTCGGCCAACTCATCGAAGAAGATCGCTGTCCCAAACACACTCGGGTTCTGGAACGAGGTGTCGCTCACGTCGGCTGTCGACCAGCTGAGCTTGGTGTCCCGGTCGCCACCGTCCGAACCGTTCACCTGAATTTGCAGACCGAAACTTGCGCGATGTGCGGGTGCTGTCAGACCCGATAGATCGAGCGCGACCTCCACACCCCATCCATCCGCCGTAGCGAAAACGAACCCGCTCACGTTCATCGATGCGGCGTTGTTTCCGCTGATCGTCAAACTGTTTGGATCATCGTTCTCGATGTCGACTGGAGAGACCGTGATTTGCGCGATTCCTGGGCCGTACGTGGTTACGTTCTGATCGGCCGAAAAGTTCACGTAGAGCTCGATCGAGTCTTCATTCCAGTAGTTGTCGCCGTGTTCGCCAGCAACGATCGAACTGTCGGCGATCGTCGCAGCGAAGTACAGCTCCTGGCCATCGGCGGCCACCTGCCACTTCACCTCGCCAGTGTCCGCAGGGTTCGGACCGCCGCTGGTCGATACGAGTGGCACCCCGCTCCAATCGGAGAGATCGCCATCGATCACGATGCCGCTGGCCTTCGACAACGGCACGAAGATCGATTCGCCAGGTTTACCTTGTGGCACCTCTGCCCCCGCAGGCTGGGATGTTGCGACAAACCAACCTCCAAGAACTGCTACCAAAACCACAAGCACGAGTCGTTCACGCATGTGTGTCAAACAAGTCCACCTCCTTTCGCTTCGATGTGTCGTCAAGATTTGGCTTGGTTTCGGAGTCTTACATTCCTCTGAGGCCGACGACGCCGATCGGCACGTGCAGCAACGAACACGACAACCACCAGAGCCCCGAGCACCGCGATAACAGCGATCAGTC
>CAXMRH010000155.1:0-4863 GCA_964196045.1 uncultured Chthoniobacterales bacterium
GCAAGGTGTCCCCTTCGCTCGTGATTACGGAGGTCTGCTCGACAACCGCTCCTTCGGCGGAGCGCAGGTGTCTCGTACCTTCTACGCGCGAGGCCAGACCGGGCAACAGCTCCTTCTCGGTGCGTACTCGGGCCTCAACCGGCAGATCGAATCCGGTGCAGTAGAGATGCACAACTACAAGGAGATGCTCGACGTCGTCGTCAAGGACGGCGAGACGGCGGGCATCGTCACGCGCGATCTGCTCACTGGCGAAGTCGAGTCGCACTCAGCCCACGCTGTCGTGCTTGCAACCGGTGGTTACGGCAACGTCTACTACCTGTCCACCAACGCAATGATGTGCAACGTCACGGCCGCGTGGCGAGCTCATCGCAAGGGCGCCTTCTTCGCCAATCCGTGTTACACACAGATCCACCCAACCTGTATCCCGGCGTCGGACGAACATCAATCGAAGCTCACGCTCATGTCCGAGTCACTTCGCAACGATGGTCGGATCTGGGTTCCCAATGGGCACGATGATGCCCGACTCGCAGCGGAGATCCCGGAGGGCGAACGCGACTATTTCCTCGAGCGCAAGTACCCAGCCTTTGGAAACCTTGTACCTCGCGACGTTGCCTCTCGAAACGCCAAGACCGTGGTCGACGAAGGACGCGGTGTCGGTCCGCTGAAGAACGGCGTCTTCCTCGACTTCGCCGAAGCCATCGGTCGCGATGGCATCGAGACGATCAAAGAGAAGTACGGCAACTTGTTCGATATGTACGCCAACATCACCGGTGAGAATCCGTACGAGCGCCCGATGCGCATCTACCCAGCAACGCACTACACGATGGGTGGCCTGTGGGTCGACTACCACTTGATGACGACCGTTCCGGGCACATATGCCATCGGTGAAGCCAACTTCTCCGACCATGGTGCGAACCGGCTCGGAGCTTCCGCGCTCATGCAAGGTCTGGCTGACGGTTACTTCGTCCTTCCGTACACGATCGGCGACTATCTCGCCGGCAAGCTCGGCGAAGGTGTCGTTCCGACGGACGATCCAGTATTCAAGGCAGCTGAAGCCGAGGTCGCCGACCAAACCCACATGTGGCTGTCGGTGAACGGCACGAAGTCACCCGATCACTATCACCGCGAGCTCGGCAAGATCGTATGGGATCGAATTGGCATGGCTCGCGACAAGAACGGTCTCGAGAAGGCAGGTGACGAGATTGCCACCTTGGAGGAAGAGTTCAAGAAGAACGTGCGAGTCATGGGCGACAACACCTCGATGAACACGGAGCTCGAAAAGGTGGGCCGCGTGGCTGACTTCTTCGAACTGGCCAAGCTAAAGGCTCGTGATGCACTCGTTCGCGAAGAGTCGTGTGGAGGACACTTCCGTGTCGAGAGTCAGACCCCTGAAGGCGAGGCGCTGCGCGACGACGAGAACTTCCGCCATGTGGCCGCTTGGGAGTGGAACGGTGAGGACACCGTCCAGACGAAACATGAAGAACAGCTCGAATTCGAATACGTCGCGCTCAGCCAGCGCAGCTACAAGTAGTAGGTGACCAACATGAGTGAGAATGGCATCAACCTGACCCTCGAGGTCTGGAGACAGAACGGCCCGACAGACAAGGGGCGTTTCGAGACGTATGAGGCAAAGGGCATCAGCCCAGACTCTTCGTTCCTCGAAATGCTCGACGTGGTCAACGAACGTCTGGTTCATGACGAAAAAGTCCCGGTCACGTTCGAGAGTGATTGCCGCGAGGGCATCTGCGGCACGTGTTCGCTGATGATCAACGGCCAAGCGCATGGACCCAACAAGGGCCAAGCCACGTGCCAGTTGCATATGCGCACGTTCAGCGACGGCGATCACATCACGATCGAGCCGTTCCGAGCCACGTCGTTCCCGGTCATCAAGGATCTCGCCGTGAGCCGGGCAGCCATGGACAAGATTCAACAAGCTGGCGGTTACATCTCGGTAGCCACCGGTAGCGCACCCGACGCCAACATGATCCCCGTTCCAAAGGCTGCAGCAGACCTCGCAATGGATGCCGCGGCATGTATTGGCTGTGGAGCATGTGTCGCAGCATGCCCAAACTCCGCCGCCCAGCTCTTCACCGCGGCCAAGGTCGAGCAACTGAACCTGCTCCCCCAGGGCCAGCCCGAACGGTGGCAACGAACCGAGAACATGGTCGACACGATGGAAGACTTTTTCGGAACGTGCACGAACCACGGGGAGTGCCACGAAGCCTGCCCGAAAGAGATCAGTCTCGACTTCATCGCGTTCATGAACCGCGACTATGTCAAGGCGAAGGTCAAGAACCGCAATCTCGCCGGTCAGCACGGCTAACGACACCTCAACTACCTGGGAGCTCGACCTTGAACACCGAGTTTCCGCCCTGGGCAAAGACGACCTTGTCGTCCGCGTACGTGATCGACGGAAACCCAGGGCGATTGCCACCGCCGACGACGTCTTCACGGAAATGTTGCTGGCCGGTGCGTAGATCCGTGACCGTCACCCGACCGGAGTGGAGCTGAATCAGTTGTGAGCCGTCGGGTGAGAATCGCACCGATGTCTCATCGTCCCCGCGAAACGCCAACGTGAGAACCTCGTCCCATTCACCGGTGTCGATGTCGATCGAGGTCACTGTAGAACCGATCAGGAGTAACGGTTCTCGGGCGACGACCACAGGCTCGGCTCGAAGGGACAATAGGTCGACTAGTTCGACGTCATCGGGAATCGGAAAACGGACTGGAACAGTTGCGGCTTCGGGATCCCAGACGACCACTGCTGGGGGTGGCAAGTTGTCGACGCCCAGTCCGTCGCACGGCGAGGGGTCAAGGTACGAGGTTCCCGAATAGTCGATCGCTACCGCCCTGCCATCGTCGGTAACCATTGGCGAAATCAGAAGTGAGTGTGCGCCAGCCAGCTCCGTGGCCGGCTGGCCGCGATTGACGAGCCAGAAGGAAACATCGCCCGTCCAGTCTTCGCTCAGAAAGACGGCGCACTCGGTGAGAACGTCGAAACGATCCGGGTCGATCGTGTCTGCGGCATCGAGCGGCAGGGCTTCCCCTTCGTTACACGGGGAGACGAAGAGTTGTCCATCGCCCATCGGTTGCGCGTAGCACGCTTCTTCGAAGCTCGAACCGTCGTCCACCGTCGCCCGCAGAAGATCTCGGAGGGCTCCGTTCACCGGCGACGGCGGCCGTATGAGGACCACGAATGAGTCCACCTGATGCGAAAGGACCCGCGTGAACGTGCCGGTACCACCTGAGGCATCTATTGGAGCGAACCTCGGGTCAATGCTCCAGTTGGCGCCATTGGGTGAGGTCAGCCTGTCGATGCGAATTCTCAACGGGTAGCGATCCCCCTCCGACTGGAACTCAGCAGTGGTCATCAAGAGTGCATATCCGCTCTCTGTTCGAATCAGCTGCTGGTAGCTGCGCACGGCTACGTCACTACCCCCTAGAGCCACGGTGTCATCAAACGAAACGTCGACTTCGGCCCAGTCAACCCCGTTAGCCGAGCGCACGATGTTCGGGGGTATCTGAAAGCTCTCCCTCCCCCTCAGTCCAAGGAACCCCACTGGTGCACGCACGATGGACTGCAGCCCTTCGGCCCCCACCGTTTTCTCGAAGAGAGCTAACGGGCTTTCTGACGCTGCAGGTACTGCCGTCTTTGCGTCTGCAACGGGTGCGTCATCGGGACGAAGAGCGAGGATCATCAGCACTCCGGCGAGTGCCAACCCGACCACGCCGGTGATGATGGCAAGCTTCGACGCGCCCTCACGAGCCACGATCGCTGGGGCGTCGACAGACCCACTGGAATCAGCCTCGACCTCGACGCGAACGGAACGAAGATCCGGGTTCTCCGTCATTGCTCCATTGTTACCAGCGTGGGGTGGGAAGCGCGGCTACGTTCTGGCAATGCACATTCTCGAGAACGGCACGAAGCTTCCGTCGATCATGGGAGTGAACCACGAGGGTGAGGCGGGCGACATGGTCGCGTCTGTCGCCGGGTCATGGGCCGCGGTGCTCATGTACCGGGGCGACTGGTGACCATATTGCCGTCAACAGTTGGTTGACTTCGCAACACATGGACTGCCACTCATGGAACTCGGCATCAAGGTGGCGGGCGGCTCGGTCGATTCGCTCGAGAAGGTGCAGACGCTCCGATCCGGACTTCATGTCGGCTTCCCAATGTGGGCTGAGCTTGATGCGCCCACGGTCTCCGCTGATACGGGAGCGGCATACCAGGAGGGCGACAAGGTCTTCTTGCACGGAACCGGCTGGCTGCTCAACCCCGCCGGGGAAATTGTGCAGTCGCTGTACTCCACCGGACCGATCGGACGCTTCACTGCGAGCGACATCATTCGTAAGGTTCTCTTCGAACAGAAGAAACGCTAGTCACAACGACTCGCGGTCTATCGTCGGACCAGGTGCGACCGCCCCCAACGCCGCCCTCGGAGAGACCCCATGAGCGACATCACAGAAACGCAGGACAAGTGGCTGTCCGACGACGACATCGCCACGATGCGCGGTCGGATGCCCATCGTGTACATCAACGCGATTCCGGTGATCACTGACGACCTCGGAATCGTCACGCATATTGGGCTTTTGTTGCGCCTGGGTGCTGACGGCGACGTGAACCGCGAGATCGTCTCCGGGCGGATTCTCTATGGCGAACGCGTACGTGATGCCTTGCTCCGCCATCTGGAGAAGGACCTCGGACCCCTGGCTCTGCCCCAAATACCTGCCTCCCCGCAACCGTTCACCATTGTCGAGTACTTCCCGAACCCGGATATCACGGGTTTCTACGACCCTCGCCAACATGCCGTGAGCCTTGCCTATGTCGTTCCTGTCGAAGGCGATTGCGAGCCGACGCAGACT
>CAXMRH010000156.1:0-8491 GCA_964196045.1 uncultured Chthoniobacterales bacterium
TCGTATCGCCCACCAACACCACCGTGAAGTCGGGCGTGCGGTTCCACATGGACAGGTAGAGCTCAGCGGCCTTGCCGGTGACCGTGAGATCGGCGTCTTTGCCGTTGCGGGCCGTCGCGATGCCCTGCGGGCCGAACGTCAGATACCAATGCTCGCCGATGTCTTCTGCATGGACATGGAGCGCTCGTTCCCCGTCCACATCAATCTCCCGAGAACGAGGGGCAAACCCGGACAGGAGCTCGTCGAGCATATCGGCGGCGAACAGCGGGTCGAAATGTGAGGTGATACCGCGCGACGTCTCTGCGTCGAATCGGTGAATGGCTAGTTCACTGGCCTGCCGACGCGCCCACATCGCGAGCGGTGATGGTGCTGGGAGGAACGTGAAGGCCTCGACATCGGGGGACGCAGTCTCCAGAATTCGAAGCAGGTTGGCGTGGGTGTCCCGATACCACGAGACGAGGTCAGCGTCCCCGGGCCACGAACTCGCGAGGTCGGGCCAGTGGCCGGCAAGGTCTGGAAGGTCATCGACAACGAGCCAGTCGTCCTTCGGAAACGCGACGTTCCCTGCAGCCCAAAGGTGAATGAGGCCCAGATGACGAACGAGTTCGCGCATGTCCCAACCTGGGCATGGCGGTATGTCGACGTTCAACGCGCCCTGCTCAGCCACGGAAGCGAACAACTCGCCCTCCGAGGCGACGAACCGGATGTAGTCCGATACCTCCACTACTCCCCCATCCTCGAGGGGCCCAAGAGCGCACCCCGATCATCGTCTACTGCATATGAGCTCACCCAGCAAGCGACGCGCCGCCTGCTTTTCGCCTAGTCCGAATCCGAACGGCTGCTGTACTCCGAACCGAAGAAGCTCCGTTGGCAAAAGAAATCGCACCGTCTACACGATCACCGACGAAGGCCGAGCTGGGCTTGAAGCGTGGATGACTACCTCACCCCAACCCCCGGTGTTTGAAGCCGAGGCTTTGCTCCGGCTGCTCTTCGCCGAGAATGGCAGTACCGAGGACCTCATCGTCGCACTCGACGCCATGGCCCAAGACGCCGCGGAGATGTACGAACACGTTGTGGTGATCAACACCGGCTATCTCGACGGCCAGCATCCGTTCCCGGAACGAATACATCTATCAGCGCTCTTCGCCACCTTCCAGCTCGAGCTCTTCGACGTCATGGTCAAGTGGGTGGAGTTCGCCAAGACCGAGATAACCACGTGGCCCAGCACCGGGGGCCTCGGAATGACCGACCGCACCGAAGCCATTCTCAACGGCATCAAAGAACGTCAGTCCGTCCTCGGGCAGCCATACGAGACGCGTAGACCAGAAGGCCGACCAGGACCGCAGGGCTTAAAGGCTTCCCATAAGAGCCAAGCCTCCCTCCGTTCACCCGTGTGGTTGGCTTTGCCAAACCGGGTCGAGAGGCGTGACACGTCAGGAGGTTCCTCAGGGATTCTGTGCGGTGATAACGAATCCGCTGATGAGCCCATCGACGTCGGTCTCACCGAACCGATCGGCGATCGCCCGTGACGCCGTCGACGTGACATGGTCCAGCTGCGTGGGATCTCGGCTCTCGATCTCGCTCCGAAGCGGTGTGCCTTGGCAGTACGCAATCGCCGGGATCTCGCAAGACTCAGCTCGACTCCTGACCTGCAGTCCGTCGATCGAAACGGAACCGACGTAGCCGGCAGCAACGATGTCGGCCCGGATCTCCCCGTCATCGAAGTAGCCGTGCGGGGTTCGCGGCAAGAACTGGGGTGGGTCGTCGGGGAACACTGTGGCTGCCGCTTCGGTGACGACGTGCGCGAACTCGTTGGTTTCGATCCGGTCCCAGGTGTTGAACAGAAACACCCCACCGGGCCTCAGCACCCGTCGGATCTCGGCAAACGCCGCTGGCCGATCAGGAAAGAACATCACGCCGAATTGGCAAACCACGACGTCAAAGGAACCGTCTTCAAACGGCAGGTTCATGACGTCAGCTTGACGCCATCGGACCTCGCTGGCCGTGCTAAGAGAAGCCGCGTGATCGACCATCGGTTGGTTGAGATCCGTAGCGGTGATCACCGTATCGGCATCGAGACCGGCGGACATCGCCCTCGTGACTACCCCAGTCCCGCATGCCACCTCCAGCACCGACCTCGATCCGAGATCGGCGATGCGGATGGTCAGGTCAGCGGCATAAGGCTCAAAGATCAGCGGTACAAGAAACCGCTCGTAGAACTCCGGCACACTCCCCGTGAATTCAATATCGACCGCATCGCCCATAGCCATACCTCTCCCACTTCCGGCAGACCTTAGGCCAACCCAGGACCCGCGAATCTCGTCGCAGGACAACCAACCTAGGCTTGCCGCGTGGCTCGTATTCTGATCGGGATGGTCGTAGTTGTCGGAATCGCGGTCGGGGCGCTCTTTGCGCTCGACTGGCAGGCGCGGCGTAACGACGAGGTGCGCATTATCGAAGTGCCCTTCGACGCACTCGGTACCGACGCGATCACTACGGGTCGAATCATCTTCGTACGGAGCGACAAGGCCGACAGTCCCGATCTGTTGGCTCACGAACTGGTCCACGTGTGCCAGTGGGAGGAAGACGGTCTCGAGTTTCTGTGGGACTACGCGAGCGAGTACACCCAGAACCTGGCCGAGCTTAAGGACCTCGACGCCGCATATGTCGAGCTCAGCTTCGAACAAGAGGCACGCCTTGGCGATGTCGACTGCGATCTCGAGAGCTACCTGATCAACGAGTGAGTCGCGCCGGACCACGTGACGGCTAGCGTCGTCCGAATGACCGTGGGACAAGAAACCGAGGCAGCCTCGACTCCGGCAGCCTCTGTGCAGCCAAAGACGATTCTGTACGCGCTCGTCGGCGCGCACCTCGTGAACGACTTCTCTTCGACCGTTCTGCCAGCATTCCTCCCAGCGGTCGCCGACGAATTCGATCTTGACTACACCGAGCTCGGCATCCTGGCGTTCGCGTTCACGCTATTGACCGGCGTCCTTCAACCCCTTCTGGGCAACTACGCCGATAGAAATGGGAAACGCCGTTGGATGCTGATATTCGGCTTTGTCGTGGGTGCCGTTGGCTTCATTGCGATGGCGGCTGCACCTTCGTTCTGGTTCATCGTCCTGGTGAGCACACTCGTTGGCCTCGGTGGTGCCACCTACCACCCACAGGCAACGGCCTTCATCATCACAGCGTTCCCCAAACGCAGGGGCCGGATGTTAGGTATCCATGGCTGGGGCGGCTCGGCTGGTCACTTCCTCGCGCCCGCTGTGGTCGTGCTCGTCGTAGCCGCGCTCAATTGGCGGATTGCCATGACTCTGATTGCGCTACCGATGGCGATTGCCGCCGTCGTTGTGCGATTGAACCTTCCCGAAACCGAGCCGTCGCGGTCGGCGACAATGCGCGGCGTACTGACCCGTCCGCTCGTTCTGGTCGCAATCACTTTCGCAGTGGTGGGAATGGTCGGCAGAAGCTTCTTGAACTTCTTCGTGAAGATGCTCGTCGATGAAGGCTGGGCAGAAACGGACGCGGGGATACTGCTCACCGTGATCCTCATGGGAGGTGCCATTTCCCAGCCGCTCGGCGGGCTTGCCTACGACCGCTTTGGAGGCCGCGCTGTCGTGACGGTCGCTGCTTCCTCGACTGCAGCCCTCATCGCCGTGTTCGCCGTGACAGATGGAGCGATTTCGCTGGTCGCCATCGCAGGCATCGCGTTCTTCCAATTCAGCCTTTTCCCCGTTGGTATGGCGCAGGCCAGTGAGCTCGCAGCCCCCTCACAGACCGGTGCTGCGACAGGCGTGCTGTTCGGCACGTCTGGATTGCTGATAGCGGCCGCACAGCCGGTCGTCGGAGCAGTCGCCGAGTCTGCAGACGACATCCGCGTTGCCCTCGCCTGGCTGCTTCCCCTGGCGGTGCTCGGCATTGTGCTTGCGCGTTTCATTCCCACCGCGAGTGCACAGATGTCGGACACACATCGCGTAAAGGTCGACTGAAATCGGACCTTGCCCTTGACTCGCCGTGCTGCGTGCTCCGTGATGGCGTCCGCGCCCGCTGGGCGAGCACCCTCATGAATGCTCCTTCGAACCAGATGTTCCTCGTTCCCGTTTTCGCTGTTTCGTTCATTGCTCAGCTCGCTTCTCATAGGGATTGCTAGGTGGGCTGTCCGCCAATTGGCCGGTCTCGTCCTGGGATGCCCAGTGGGTTTCCGACCGCGCGCCCGATCCAAACGCTCTCGTCGGTCAGCGAGTTGTCGCCGGCGAGATCGCCGTCGCGCAACCGGCGAACGCGATGAGCTCGAGCTGCTGATCTCACCCCCAGTCGTCGAGGTGAGGCGGACCCCTCGCCGTTAGAGGTGCGGTTGGCGGTGTCTCGTGAGTCACCCTTGCCGAAAACGACCGAGGCCGGTCTCAAGATCGAAATCCTTGAGACCGGCCTCGCCTATCTACGTAAACAAAAGGCGTCTTGCCTTAGGCAGATTCGCACTGTGTCCGTGCGGTTTTCACATTGCCTGGGAACACAGCTTCAACGGTGTAGCCGTCCCGAGGCTGTGGATCATCGAACGACAGATTGGTCGTCCGGACGAGCCACTGACCGTTCGAACGCACCTGGTAAGCCTTGGCGCCGTCGACCGCGGTCCACGACAGGGATGCGCCGCTCCAGCCAACCTTGACGGTGCAAGAAGCGGGCCCCGTTGCCGTTGGATCTGGCCCGTCGGGGACAGTGACCGTTCCACATGATACGTGGTCGGTCTTGCCATCTGGCCCGATTGAACGAACGAGATACTCAACCGCAACATCTACAGGAGGTCTATCGGTGATCGTCGTTGCTCCATGGGTACGGCCAACAAACGTGCCATCAGCACGCTTCACTGCGTAGTTCGTTGCACCGGTTGCAGCATCCCACGTGATCTTCGCCGAATCACCCTGCACAACCGCAGAACAATTCGCTGGAGGAGCAAGCGTTGCACCGTAAGGGTCATCGACGATCGCGATGTAGTGGATCGGATCCATGTCGCTCACAAGAACGGACACCGGTTGGAAGACATCGCCACACGTATCGCCATTGTCTTTCACGATCGTGAATGAAGCGATGCGCCACGCCGAATCGAGTTGGGCATCAGGGCCATCCTTCTCGCCAAATCCATCCGGGAACTTGTCGGAGCACGAAACGTGAACCTCCATGCCGATCGGGTTGTTTGGATCGGTACCACCGGCACCAGCAAGGAATTCGACGTTGTCCTCAGACACACCACTGATGGTCGTCCCGTTCACGAAGGTAAACGAGTATGCCTTGCCCTTGTTCGGGGTCGAAGGTTGAGTGGTTCCCGAAACGATGCCTTCGCCGTCGACCGTTGCTTTCATGAAGACGGGCCCAGGTTGCAGCACGTCCATCGTCCGCTCATCACACGTCATCGACTCGCCCGAACCGAGCGAGTTTCGAGGACAGGGAATTACGCCGAGGTCAGCATCGGTTAGGACGATGTTCTCGACGGTCATGTTTCCGTCGTTTGTCACGACGTAACCGAGCTTCACCGTTTCGCCAACTGAAACCGACACGCCAGGAGCAGTGTTTGCATCCTCACCGTTGACCGTCTTCACTAGATCGATCGACGGAACTGGAGGAGGCGCTGGAGGAGCGAAGCTGTCGGAGCACTTGACCTCGACCCTCCCTTTCCTCACCTCGCCAATCGAGAAGCTCTCAATTCTCCAGGCGGAGTCGAGGATACGGTCCGGGCCATCTTTGACCCCGAAACCACCTTCGAACTTGTCAGAGCATGAGACGTGGATATTCATCCCGGTCGGATTCGCTGCGTCGGTGCCGCCAGCACCGGCAAGAAATGCAACGTTGTCATCAGATGAGCCCGAGATGGTCGTGCCGTTTTCGAACACGAAGGTGAACTGTTTAGGAGCACCCGCACTCGCTGGAGCCGCAAACAGCAGCACGGCCAACAGAGATATCGCGGTTGCGATAGATAATTTTCGGTTGCGGCGCAGCCGCCGGGGTAGTCGAGTCACGTAATTCTCCCATAAGTCAGGTAAACGGTAAGGTGCCGTGTTCTTCAAGTTACCTATTCGACTCTCTGTGTCGAAATGGGCCATTTTTACTACTTAGCGTGGTTCGAGTGTCTACTCCCAGAGAGAGGACAACAGGGTGTCGACCTCTTCGGTGACACCGACCGACGACAACTCGATCATCTGCGAATCGGGCGTGTGTTGGGCCGAGCTGATCTCGTCGAAGCGGTCACGCACCGGCTCGATGAAGCGGCTCACCTGCGCGTAGAGGTGTCGATCGTCGCCTCCGTAGCGATTCACATGAAAGCGGAGGGGCACGTGCACAAACAGCTCGTCTTTGGCTCTGGTGAGAGCGACGTACAAGAGGCGAAGCTCCTCGGCGAGTCCTTCGGAATCGCCGATAGCCATGTCGGACGGAATGTTGCCGTCGGCGACATGGAGAACATGAACAGCGCGCCACTCCCCTCCCTTCGCCGAGTGGATGGTGCTGAGGGTGAGCCAGTCGTCGTCAAGGTGAGGTGGTCCGGCGCGATCGCCAGTCTTCGCCGGTGGGTCGAGGGTGAGCTCGGTGAGAAAGCGCGACCGTGAACTGTAAGAACGAGCAGTGGCCGCGAGCTGGTCGATGTCGGCCAGCCGGGCGTCAGCGTTGTCGTACTGGATGCGGAATACGAGCTCGCAGAAGCGGGTCAATCGGTTCACCTGTTCTGCCGGAGACAGGGTTCCTTCCACACAGTCGGCCAGCGCAGCCCGTAGTTCCATCGCCTGTTCTGATGCGGCAGAGGGAAGCCTCCCCTGACCACCTACAAAGCGTCGGAGAGGATCGTCATGCGGATCCGGCGCGTCCCGGCCGAGGTCCAGTTCGCTGGAAACCCGACGAATCGTTGATGGTCCGACGCCTTCGATGGACCGCAGCACCCTATGCCAAGCAAGTTCGTCGCTCGGATTGTCGAGAATGCGAAGCAGCGAAAGCAGGTCTTTCACGTGAGCTGCTTCGAGATACTTGAGCCCGCCGTACTTGACAAACGGGATGTCGCGCCTGGTCAACTCGAGTTCGAGGTGATCGGAGTGGTGGCCCGAGCGAACGAGGACCGCTTGTTCGCGAAGGTCCATACCCCGCTCGCGGGCGTCGAGCACTGCATCGGCGACAGCTCGGCTTTGCGCCCCCTCATCGTGATGTGTGGCCAGCACCGGCAGGCGCCCATCGGTGCGATCGGACCAAAGCTCCTTCCCGAAATGCTGTTGTCCGGCCGGGGTCTGATTGAGGACCGCGTTGGCCGCATCGAGAATCGGGCTGGTCGAGCGGTAGTTCTGGTCGAGCGTGACCGTCGTGGCGCCCGGGAAGTGCTCGGCAAAGTCCCACATGTTCTGCACGGTGGCCGAACGAAATCCGTAGATCGCCTGCGCATCGTCACCAACCGCACACACGTCGGTTGGCGTCGTTTCACCCGTGCGACACATGCCGCGGATGATGTCGCACTGGATCGGGTTCGTATCCTGGAACTCGTCGATGAGGATGTGATCGAACAGGTTGCGGAGAATGTCGCCGGTTGGCCCAACCGTGATCCCGCGCCAGAACAAGAGCAGGTCGTCGTAGTCGAGCACCTGATGACGGCGCTTACGCGCCGTGTAGGCCGTGAAAATGTCCTTGAGAGCCTCGCCGTGATCGGCGCACCACGGATAGGAGGTGTCGAGTACGTCGCTGAGCTTGGCCTGTCCATTGACCATGCGGCTGTAGATGCCGGCGATGGTTTCCTTCCGTGGGAAACGTTTCGACCGTTCGCCATAGCCCTCCTCGGTCCGGACGAGGCCCATGAGGTCCGTGCTGTCGCTCTGATCGAGCACGGTGAAACCTTCTGGAAGGCCTGCGGAGGGCCCGAAGTTCCGAAGCAGCCGATTGGCGGTCGAGTGGAACGTGCCACCCCACACCTGGGAGGCCGATCGATCATCGCTCGCCGCAGCTACCCGGCCCAGCATCTCCGATGCAGCTCGGCGCGTGAAGGTCAGGAGCAACACGCGATTGGGGTCCGCTCCTTCATCGAGGATCCGCACGACCCGCGAGACGAGCGTCTTCGTCTTGCCCGTGCCGGCACCCGCGACGACCAACAGTGGCGAGCCGACGTGGTTCACCGCGTTCAGCTGTTGTGGGTTGAGGCCGGCGGAGGCTCGGGACTCATGGGCCGGGCCCGAAGCTGGGCCATCGACATCTTTTCGTGAGGCGACATCTTGTGTTGTAGCGAACATGTGTTCGTCAGCATAGTCACCTTTGGCAGGGGAGGGTGTTAGGTGAGGATGGTGCCGTCGGGGCGGCGGATTTCGATGCTGCCGTCGAGTTTTCTGGTGACGGTGTAGCCGTGTTCTTTGTGCCGGTTGTGGGTGCCGCACGCTGCGCCACCATTTCGGGGATTGGTCCCACCACCTCCCCGATCGAATTGGGTGGTGGGATCTCTACCCCGGTCGCTGTATGGGGTGAGGTGGTCGAT
>CAXMRH010000157.1:0-2622 GCA_964196045.1 uncultured Chthoniobacterales bacterium
GTGTGTTTCCAGCTCCACTGGTTCACGACGCGCTCGCGGCCTGCTGCACCGATCCGTTCGCGAAGGGCAGAATCACCGAGCGCAGTCCTGATCATTATCGCAAGAGCCTCCGAATCGCCCGGGGGTACCAGGAGACAGGTCTCGTTGTGCGTCCCGCAGACCTCAGGCAACGCGCCGCCAGTAGTGGCAACGAGTGGTGTCGAACACGACATGGCCTCGATCGCCGGGAGAGAAAACCCTTCGTAGAGAGACGGAACCACGGCGATTTCGGCTTCGGAGTAGAGCTCGACGATTCGTTCGTCCGTGACTCCGCTGACAAACTGCACGCAGTCATCGAGGCCAAGCTCGCGAAGTGTTGCCTCGGTCTTCGATCCTTCCTTCGGCTTGCCGATAATGACAATCTCGATCTGGCGCTCGGCTCGGACCTTGGCTGCGGCCTCGAGGAGATAGACCAGCCCCTTCATGGCCACATCGGCGCTCGCCGTCGTGATGATCCGGCCCGGCACCTTGGCAACACCTGGAATGGGTCGGAACAGGGCAGGATCCACACCGACCGGAACGACATGAATCTTGTGTTTGTCGACTCTGTGGTCGGCGTGGATGTCGCTCTTCGAGTTCTCCGACACCGTCATGACGCGGTCCATGCGTTTTGCGACCTGCGTCTGCATTCGCGTGAAGGCGTACCAGCGCCGTTTCCCGATCCGCTCTGTTCGCGATCGCGCATGTTCGATTTCGAGGCGGCGATCGACGGTGATCGGATGGTGAATTGTGGCAAGCACGGGCAGCATCCGCTGTATGCCGAGAAGACCCCACCCGAGGGTTTGGTTGTCGTGCACCAGATCGAATTCGTGCGCGCGGGTGCGCAGGTTGTCCCAGGCTCGCCAGGAGAAGGCCATGGGCTCGGGGAAGTTGCCGAGATTGAACGACGTGTTCTCGATCCAGTCCCACCGATCCTTGAGCTCGAACATTCGAGGCTTCCGCATCGGGAAATGGTCGTTGAACGTTTCGAGGCTGGGGAGTTTCGTGAGCGGGACCCGTTCATCGAGATGTGGGTACGGCGGTCCGCCGAGTACTTCGACGGTATGTCCGAGGTCCACGAGCGCCTTCGTCAGATGGCGCGTGTAGACCCCTTGGCCCCCAACGTGGGGCTTTCCTCGATACGAGAGGTACGCAATTCGGAGCGATTCGTCCGAGTGATCAACATTCTCCGAAGGCATAGCCGTGCGATTCTACCGGCGGGTAACCTCCGGCCCATGCGAGTGCTTGTACAGAGGTGTGAAGAAGCGTGGGTGACGTCCGACGGCGTGGAGGTCGGAAGGATCGGAGCGGGGCTCTGTTGCTTGGTGGGCTTCACGCACGCCGATGACGACTCAATCGTTTCGAGGATGGCCGAAAAGCTGTGGAACCTTCGTGTCTTCGACGATGACGCAGGGGTTATGAACGTCTCCGTTGCCGACTTCAGCAAGACCCTTCTTCTGGTAAGTCAATTCACCCTCTACGGCGATGCCCGCAAAGGCAGACGCCCCTCGTGGATCGAAGCAGCAAGACCCGAATATGCCGAACCGCTCTTTGAGCTTTTCGTGGACAAGCTTGGTGCGTTGGGTGCGCACCTCGAGACCGGTCGCTTTCAGACAGCGATGCAGGTTGGGCTGGTCAACGACGGCCCCGTGACACTGATGCTCGAGCTCTCGACCTGATCCGAGAGTAGGCAAAGGCAGAGAGGGCGAGCGCGAGCATCGGCCAGGCCCCGAACCGGGTTGTGAGGGTAAGCCCTTCTCGACGTTCGACGGTCGCGAACATGACGCGTTGTTCAGAGACATCGGTCCGCTCGAGGACGTTGCCATCTGGATCGACGATTGCACTGAACCCGGTGGGCGCGGCCTGGAGAACCCATCGACCGGTTTCGCGCGCACGGAGTTGTGATGAAGCGACTTGTTGCGACTGGAGAATCGTCAGCCAATAGCTCGATCCGTTGGTGGGGTTCACGAGGATCTCCCCACCGTCTCGAATGGCGGCGCGACCACGACTCTCGAAGAAGATTTCCCACGAGATGTTCACTCCCAATATCGCGACCGGAGATTCGAGGATTGCGGGCCCTTTCCCTTGGAGAACATCGCGGCCTGCCACGTCATTGGAGAACCGTTCGATCAATCCTCGTAACGGCACGAACTCCCCGAACGGGACGATCCGCACCTTGTCGTAGCGACTCACGGTCTCGCCGGCAGCAGTCACCGCAGTGGAGTAGTTCACGGTGTTGTCCGGAGCGTCGCTCCCGGCCGCGTGAAACCACCCCGGAATCAAGACAGCGTTCTGGGATCGAGCGATCTCGGCGACATCCTCAATCGCTTCCGACATGAAGAACAGATCCTCACAACGTCCGAGGGGGCGCCCATCGGACGTCGGGTTCACGACGTTCTCCGGCCACAGGATCAGATCGACGGCACGGCCGATGGTCGATGTTGCCTCACGGTGGCGGTCGAAGACACGCTGGTTCTCACACGAGTCAGCTCGAGTTCGTTGTGGTCCGCCGCCCTGCACGACAGCGACATCCACGGTATCGATGACCGAGCCGTTGGGAGCGAGTGTTCCGAGGAGCACAGAGACGACGACCGCGCCGAGAAC
>CAXMRH010000158.1:0-5649 GCA_964196045.1 uncultured Chthoniobacterales bacterium
GTTGTTGGAAAACGTCGCACCGCCGGGACATTGGGTGCAGATTGCACTTGCTGGATCTCCTCCAGGAGCGCGGGTATCGCTCGAGCTCGATACTGGCGAGACGCTGATTCGAGAGCTCTACACGGGTTCTAGCTACCTGTCCTCAGAAGACCCCCGGTTGCACTTCGGCCTCGGCGACTACAACGGCCTGCTTACGGCCACCGTCAGTTGGCCCGACGGTTCGACTGAAGAGTTTCCCGGTCTCAAAGCAGACGCGCGACACGAACTCGCCGCCGCCGACGGTGAAGGCCCGCAGGAGTAGTCAGGGTTCGCCGCTCAGGGTTCACAATTCCCACCGGGCCCACCACTCAACCAGCCAAATGTGAGTACGGTCGAAGACATGAGCGCACAACTAACGAAGAGGCGTACCAAGATTGTCGCGACGATTGGGCCGGCTTCCGAGTCGCCCGAGCAGATCGGTGATCTGATCGACGCGGGCGTGGACGTCTTCCGGATCGGTCTTGCACACGACGGCATCGATGTCGTCCTCGGGCGCGTGAGCCGGATCCGAGAGGTCGCGGACCAGAAGCGCTCGTCAGCCGCGGTCATGATCGACCTTCCCGGTCCGAAGGTGCGGGCCGGAACCTTCGGCGAGGAGGGCGTTCGCCTCGTGGACGGCACCGAGGTCGAATTGCGCCCCGGCACCGATCCGAGCACGTCCAAAGTGATTCATGTCAGTCACGAGGCGCTCGCCAAAGACCTACGTCCAGGGGACACGCTCAACCTGGGCGACGGCCGAGCTGTTCTGAGCGTGAGCCACGTGGGAACGGACATGTGCCGTGCCACCGTTGTCTACGGGGGGATGATGCGGGGTCGACCAGGGGTCCACATCCCCTCTGACCGGCTGAACGTGGCCACGCCAACACCAGAGGACATTCGATCGCTTGACGCCGCGGTCGAAGTCGGCGTGGAGATGGTGGCCGTGTCGTTCGTGCGAACCGCACGCGACATTCGTGCGCTCGGGCTCGAGCACGCGCCGGCCGGCCCGCTCGTTATAGCAAAGATCGAGACCCAGGCCGCAGTGGATAATCTCGACACGATCCTCGAAGTGAGCGACGCCGTAATGGTCGCTCGAGGAGACCTGGGCCTCGAGTGTTCGCTCGCACAACTTCCCGGACTCCAAAAGAAGATCATCGAAAGCGCGGTGAGAGTTGGGCGACCGGTGATCACCGCAACGCAGATGCTCGAGACCATGACCGACAATCCACTTCCTACCCGCGCGGAAGTCACCGACGTGGCGAATGCCGTCCTCGACGGAACTTCGGCGGTGATGTTGTCGGGCGAGACCGCAATCGGACATGACCCCGTGCTCGTCGTGAAGACCATGGACGAAATCCTTCAGAACGCGGAGGACCTGTTCGACAGCGAATCGTGGGCACGGCGCGTCGAGTCCTTCGGTCAAACGCACGCAGTCGATCAAAATGCACAAATTGCGAATGCGGTCTCCGCTGCCTCGGTGCGAGCGATCAGTGGCCTCGGTGCACCCGCAGTCGTCTGTGCCACCGGAACCGGAGCCACAGCTCGGGCCATCTGTCGATATCGGCCGAAAGCAGCCGTGCTCGCGGTGACGGACAACCCTCGCACCTACAGGCAACTCAACCTGATGTGGGGCACAACCCCAATCCTGGCCGAGTCGTTGGGGGAGGGGCCTGGGCGAATTTCTGATCTGATTGCGGAGTTGAGAAGCCGAGGTTACTTGGCCGCCGGGCAGGTCGTTCCTGTCGTCGCCGGGTCCTCGAACGCGTCGTTGGCGGCGAACGTATTGCGTGTCGAGACAGTCCAATCCTGATTCGATCGGCCTTGGCCAAACGGCCTATCTGATCAGCACGGGATCGCGTCGAAGTCTCTTCCGTGAGTCCGACACTGCCACTGGCAACGAAAGAACGCCGGGAGACCTCCGGATGGTGTGACAACCCTCGCGCAGCGTTCGCAGTGCGGGCGGCCGTTTTCGCCGCGCCGCTCCTGTTGGCCTTCATCTCGACCTGGCTACTCACGAGACGTTGGGGGCCGCCTGAGTCCTTCCCTCTTGCGATCGTCCGGTTCGTCGTTCTCGCCGCTGTGGCCATGGCGGTCGGGGCCGCTACCGACAAGTTGGCGCGCCGTTTCCTTCCGCTCGCGGCGCTCCTGCGCCTCTCGCTCGTCTTCCCCGACCAAGTGCCATCGCGTTTCATCGTGGCTCTACGATCCGGAAACTCTCGCGGCCTGAAGAAGCGACTTGCGCAGCTCGAAAGCGAGGAGTTCGCGGGGACCGAGGCTGACGCAGCGCGGCTCATCGTGGAGCTCACCGCCGCGCTCAGCCGCCACGATCGGTTGACGCAAGGTCATTCGGAGCGTGTTCGAGCCTATTCCGCGCTGATCGCGGACGAGATCGGCTTGAGCCCCGAAGACAGCAACCGACTGCAATGGGCTGGCCTTATCCACGACGTTGGCAAGCTCAAAATTCCCTACGAGATCTTGACGAAGCCTGGCTCGCTGACGGAACGCGAGTACGAGATCATCAAGACCCATCCAGCGGAGGGCATGCGTATTGCCGCTCCGCTCGCAGATTTCTTGGGTCCGTGGTTTGGCGCTGTCGGCGATCACCATGAGCGTGTCGATGGCGGTGGGTACCCCCGCGGGCTGCGAGGCAACGAGATCAGTTTGGGTGGTCGAATCGTGGCTGTTGCAGCTGCCTATGACGTGATGACCGCCGCCCGGTCCTACAAGAAGCCAATCTCGGCCGCGAACGCTCGTCGAGAGCTCGCTCGGTCTGCAGGCTCACAGTTCGACCCCATCGTGGTTCGAGCATTCCTGAACGTGGGACTCGGCACGGTCCGCCGCTCGATGTGGCCACTATCGTGGGCCCTGCAGGTGCCATTTTTTGGGACTGCGGTGGCTGCGCCGGTGGCGCAAGCAGTGACAGTGTCCGTGCTCACTTTGGCTACGGCCACAGGCGCGACGGCAATGAACGGCGGACTCACGCTCCCCGAGATACCCGACGTACTCGCCTTCGTGCAGACCGACGACGTTCAAGTCGATGTTGTCGATATCGTCCTGCCGCCTTCCACAGTCCGTTCCGCTGTGGCCGACACCTCGACCACGATCGGCCCGACATCATCCACGTCAACATCCGTGGACGTCACTCTGACCACCACGACGTCCAGCGCTCCCGCCACTACGACGGAGGTGACGGTGCCGCCGGTGACGATAGAGACAACCACCACCATCAAAGTGATCGTGCCGCCGGTGACGATAGAGACAACCACCACGACAACCAAGCTCGCGCTGTCGATCAATGATTGTGAACGAGCTCAGGCGGGCGACCTCAAGCTCGGCGACGCTGACCTCGCCCAATGCGACCTCAGCGGACTGGATCTATCGGGCGGCGCGTTCGAAGGCGCCGACTTCGATGGTGCGCAACTCGAAGCAACGACACTAAACGGGGGATCGTTCGTCGCGGCGAGCTTCGTGGGCGCGAATCTGACGAACGCAACGGCTCACGGCGCCGATTTCACTGGAGCGTCATTCAAGTCCGCGGGGATCGACGGGACCCAGTTCTTTGAGGCGAATCTGACGTATGCGAACTTCGATGATGCCGAGATAGTGGGAGCTGGCTTCGACGGCGCGGCCTTGACGTTCGCTTCCTTCGCCCAGGCATGGATCCGCGAAAGCTCCTTCGAATGGGTGTCGGCCGATAACACGAACTTCGCTGGCGCGACTCTCGAGTTTGGATCGATGTTCGAGGCGTCGCTACGAGAGGCGAACTTCGCCGGAGCAACGCTGCTCGACTGGAGCTTCAAGCAGGCAGACCTGACGGCCGCGAGCTTTACGGAAGCCATATTCATCAAGTCGTCGATCAAGTACGCGACCGCGGACATGGCGCTGTTCAGAGGCGCTCAGATCGACAGCCTTTGGATGTTTGGTACATCGCTCGTCGAAGCGGACTTCACGAATGCCCTTGGCGTTCCACTGGACCATGGGGAGGCGACGTTCGACGCAACCATCTGCTCGAATGGCGAACCTACATGGGTCTCTTGTTGGCTGAGGTGAGATCAGCTCGGTACGCCCGGCTCAGAAGGCGAGGTATGCAGCCGTCGCAACAATGGCAATCAGCGACAGGATTCCTAGATACACAAAGAGCATCACCGGATCGCGTTGCACAACGGGCGCCGTCGCGACGACCGTTGCATGCTCCTCGATGATTACCAGATCGTCCGCGGCGAGCAGTAGCTCGTGTTGCAGATCGACCTCGATAGGAGCTGTGACTGACACGACTTTTCCTCCGAGAGCGATCTGCGTGGTGGCCGCCAGCACGCTGTGCGTCGCTCTTCGTAGACCAAGCTAGCTCTTGCCCGCAGAGCGTGAGGTTGATTCGGCTCGTTGTCACTTGATTGACATGAAAGCTACATCGTTTGGACAATTTTGGGGAAGACGAAGGGGCCAAATGGCTCAGGCGAGGCTTTCACCGAGCCAAAGCGCAGCTCGATCGAGGAGGTAATCACTCACCGCATGGCACCTGTCGAGCACGTCGCACAGGTCGTCTTCGCCAAGGTAGATACGTGCCAACGGGAGTTCGACTCGCGCAACTACGTTCAGGCTGCGCTCCGGTGCATCGGTGACCGCAGCAAAGCCGTCTACGGCGCTGATGTCGAGCGGTAGGTCAGGTCCACCGACCCCTGCGAGTTCGGTCGCCAACACGAGGAGGTCGGGTCCGTTCACGAGTGGAGGGAGGCTCCAGGTGAAGAGAAGAGGGAACCGCAGGTCATCCGACGGGGCGGCCTCTTGGTCGGGGAGTGCATAGACCTCGTCCTCGAAGGCGAGCATCATTCGCGGGTCGATCTCCAGCGACAGGTGCAAGTCGAGCGGACCTCCGCAGGCATGCTCGGGGTGTAGGTCTACCTCGAATGCTTGACGCATCGAGTAGGTCTCCACGAAATGTCGCTCGTCATGCACGTGAAAGCCGTGGTGTGTGCCGTGATCCTTCAGGTCCGTGATGAACCCTGCGATGTCGATAATCGCCAAAATATGCCCTTCAAGCAATGCGCAACAGCCAACAGATGCGAACGTGCGCAGGCTACCGTGTCGTTCCGACGCAGGCACAACGTCTGCGCTACCAGGCCCCGGGATCGTCATGGCTTCCGAACACCGCTTGCAGCCACTCTTGCGAAACATCGTCGACACGGCTGTGGTGACGCTGGCCGCCTCTACAGACCGTCGTGGACACGGAGACCGGGAGGGTCAGTATGCGCTCGATCTCCTCGTAGATGGCCCGCTCGTCCAATCGTTGCTCGATGCCGGCCTTGGAATCCTCTCCGAGGAGGCAGGTGCACTCGATTTGGACCGAGCGTTGGTGGCTGTGGTCGACCCGGTCGACGGTTCGACGAACGCCTCGCGCTCCATTCCCTGGTACAACACCAGCATTTGCATCGTCGACGATGAGGGCCCGTTGCTCTCGATCATCGAGAACCACGTCACACGAGAACGATTCGAAGCAGTTCGCGGTGGTGGCGCAACCAGAAATGGCTCTCCAATTGCCACTCCAGCCGCATCGCGCATGCAGGACGCAATCGTCGCTGTCAACGGCGTGCCCCCGGTCGATGCCCCATGGGCTCAGTTTCGGGCGCTCGGCGC
>CAXMRH010000159.1:0-7432 GCA_964196045.1 uncultured Chthoniobacterales bacterium
CAGTGGCGAATGGGTGAGCTCGTGGCGTATGCGTCCGAGCACGCACATTCGGCGATGTTGAAGGGCTGCAGGATCGCCGGGTTGATGGAAGAACAGGTCCGGATGATTCCAAGCGATGCAGATCACGCAATGGACCCTGCGGCCCTTCGTGAGGCCATACTCCACGACATCGCTGAGGATCGACGTCCGTTCTTCGTGCAGGCGACGTCCGGTTCGACGTCGTCCACCGCCTTCGACCCAGTCGACGCAATCGCTGACGTTTGCAAGGACTTCGGCGCGTGGTTGCATGTGGATGGAGCCTTCGCTGGCTCCGCGGCTGTCGCTCCAGAGTTTCGTTTCGTGAATGCTGGCCTCGAGCGGGCGGACAGCTACACCTTCAACCCGCACAAGTGGTTGCTCACCAACTTCGATTGCTCGATGTTTTACGTCGCCGATCGCGGCCCCATGATCTCGGCGCTTTCAGTTGTGCCGGAGTTCCTCCGCAACGCGGCGACGGACGAAGGCGCAGTGATCGATTACCGGGATTGGCAGATTCCCCTGGGCCGGCGATTCCGGGCATTGAAGTTGTGGTTCGTGATCCGGACACATGGCGCGGGCGGGTTGGCCGACTTCGTGCGTAGCCACGTGGCTATGGCGAAGGATCTCGAGGCGAAGCTGGCGGCACACCCGAGCTACGAGATCGTCGCTCCCACACCCTTGTCTCTCGTGACATTCAGGCATGTGGGCGGGGACGCAGAGAACGAACGGATTCGTGATGCGATCAATAGCGGAGGCAAGGCCTACCTCACGCACACGAAGCTCGATGACCGCGTCGTTCTCCGTGTCGCCATCGGTGCTGCCCGAACCGAGCAGCGCCACGTAGACGCCATGTACGAACAACTCGCCGACCTGGCTTAGGGACCGGCGGCGAAGCGACCGGCGTCGATGTTGTGAGCCGCTAGGCGATCAACTCGGTTAGGGAGCGAAGCGACCGGCGTCGAGCCATTGGAGCACCGCCAGGACACGGCGGTGGTCGGTGGCACTTGGTTCGAGGCCAAGCTTTGAGAAGATCGATGACGTGTGCTTCTCGACGGCGCCCGAGCTGACGATGAGTTGTTCGGCGATCGCCGCGTTTGTGTACCCCTGAGCCATCAGTGCAAGCACCTCGCTTTCCCGTGGTGTCAGAGCGTCGATCGGGTTCCGATTCCTTGCGAACAGCTGCGCGACGACCTCGGCATCGAGTGCGGTCCCTCCCGCTGCCACACGTTCGACCGCGTCGACGAACTCGGCTACATCGGCAATACGTTCCTTGAGCAGATAACCGACACCGCCGTGACCGTCGGCGAGAAGCTCTTTGGCGTACCGCTCCTCCACGTATTGGGACAGGACCAGGATGCGAGCGTCCGGATGGTTGGCGCGTAGTTCGACCGAGGCTCGAATCCCCTCGTCGGTATGGGTTGGCGGCATGCGCACATCGACGATGCTCAGGTCGGGCTGCGTGCGCTCCCACTCCCTCAGGAACGACTCCGCATCGCCAGCCTCGGCTACAACTTCAATCTGTTCGTCCTCGAGTAGTCGGCCGAGGCCAGCGCGAAGGAGGACGGAGTCCTCGACGATCAAGACTCGCATCACAGGTGCTCCGATTTCATTGGAATCTCGATGAGCGTCGTAGTACCCGAACCCAGCGGGCTACGAACCGACAGGATCCCGTCGATGCTGGCGATGCGTTCGCGTAGACCCGACACTCCCGTACCCAACGAGGGGTCGACACCACCGAGACCGTCGTCGCTGACATCGATGCGTAGCTCCTCCTCATCGCCTCGGACCGTAACCCATGCGTTTCGTGCCTTGGAGTGTTTGCTGACATTGGCGAGGAGTTCGGAAACCGCGAAGTAGGCGGCACTCTCGATGTGTGCCGCAGGTCGAACCGACAGTCGAACATCGAGATGGACGGGAACGGTGCATCGGGCGGCGACATCGCTCAAGGCAGCGTCGAGGCCTCGATCGGTAAGAACCGCCGGGTGGATGCCACGAGCGAGGTCACGGAGTTCGACGATCGCGGCCTTAGCGTCCTCGTGTGCAGCATCGATGATCGCAGCCACATCGTTGGGTTCGCCACCCTGTTCGAGCTTACGTTTAGCGCGGCCAAGATCGAGGGCCACCGTAGCCAATCGCGCCTGCGCACCATCGTGGAGGTCCCGTTCGATGCGGCGTCGCTCCGACTCGGCTGTCTCCACCGAGACATCGCGCTTGTGTTCGACGAGGCCCACTCGCTCGGTGAGGTCGCGGCGGGACGGTCCGAGCAGTGACCGGGTCACGGTGATCTGGAGCATGGTGATGCCGTGGACGATCAGGGGTCCGAATATGAAGACGAGAAACGCCGCGGCGTAGAGGAGCAGGGTCCAGAAATTTAGGTCCCACCACCCCAGGGACAGGCTGACGATTATCAGGATGGGAATTGTCCACCACACGAGAGCGACCACGAACGCGGCGAGGGCGAGAGGAAATCGGAGCAGCCCGTGAATGAGTTCGCGCCAGTACGACGTGTCTTTGAGTGGATCGAAGATGAGTCGGCTCCTGCCCGCTGTTGGTGGCATCCGAACCGGCGCCTCCACGTAGATCTCGAGAACCTCGGCGAGGAGCCAACGATCGATCGCCGATGTCACCCCGGCGAGCCGAAGTGTCAACGACAACAAGATGATGCCAACGCCGACGGGCAGAAGACCGATCGACGTGCCGACGAGGGGGACGTAGATGATGAACCAGATCAGCCCGACGGGAAATCCGACAACGCCATAGATCGAGTCTTCGAGGAGTTCCTTGCTCGAATAGCCGTTCATCTCACCTCTCAAAATGTGCTGCCCTGCCAGATCACGTGTGTCAATGTTGCCAGAATCAGGCCGCTAGCGGCCGAGGACGTCTGGCTGAGCGTATGGGCGAGCCAGTGGATGAACTCTGCATCGATCATGGATCTCATCCTGACGATCGCCAACCCGTTGTCCCATGGTGCGAACTGGCGTCGTCGGGTAGGGCCAACCCCACCCGCGCCCGTGGCGAGCAACTCCGTTAGTGAACGTAGTGAACGGCGGCGATAGATTGACTCTTTCCTGAAACGGGGTTTCGTGATGGCTGAGATCGACATCGGAATGGGCAAGTCGGCGCGCCGAGCGTATGGGTTCGACGACATCACGATCGTGCCCTCGCGCCGCACGCGTGACCCTGAAGACATCGATCTCACGTGGGAGATCGACGCATACCGATTCGACCTGCCTTTCATGGCGTCGGCCATGGATTCGGTTGTGAGCCCGGCCACCGCGATCGAGATCGGAAAGCAGGGCGGCGTCGGCGTCCTGAACCTAGAAGGACTCTGGACTCGTTACGAGGACGCCGATTCTGTGCTCGCCGAGATAGGTGAACTCGACGACGCGACCTCGATGCAGCGCATGCAGCAACTGTATGAAAAGCCGATCGACACCGATCTGATCCTCCAACGCATCTCCGAGATCAACGCCGCTGATGTCATCAGCTGTGCGGCGATCAGCCCACAACGGGCTACTGATCACATCGAAACGATTCTCAAGGCCGAACTCGGGCTATTGGTGATCCAGCAGCCGGTTATCTCGGCCGAACACGTCTCGAACTCGGCGCAGCCGCTGAACCTAAAGACCTTCGTCCGTCGGCTCGAAGTACCAGTAATCGTTGGTGACTGCGCAAGTTATTCCGCGGCGCTACACCTGATGCGCACCGGCGCTGCCGGCATCCTCGTCGGTGTCGGATCCGGGCGAGCATCGACAGTTCGACGTGTCCTCGGCATCGGCGGCCCGCAGGCAACCGCGCTCGCCGACGCTCGAGCCGCGCGAATGCGACACCTCGACGAGACTGGTGTGTATACCCATGTGATCGCTGACGGATCGATGGCAACCGGCGGTGATATCGCAAAGGCCGTCGTCTGCGGGGCCGACGCAGTGATGCTCGGTGCGCCATTAGCTGCAGCCATCGAGGCTCCAGGACGCGGTTGGCACTGGGGTGCTCAGAGCGTCCATCCGACCGTGCCTCAGGGAGGTCGCATCGAGGTCGAACCGCGGGGCTCACTTGCCGAGATCATGCACGGCCCGTCGCATGCCGACGACGGCGCCCTCAACCTGGCAGGTGGCCTCCGTCAGTCCATGGCGATGTGTGGCTACACCGACCTGAAGGATTTCCAGAAGGCAGAGGTATTGGTGAGTCAACGATGAGCGTTCCCGACCCAGCCGAAGAATCCGTCCTCGTTGTCGACTTCGGGGCGCAGTATGCACAACTGATCGCTCGGCGGGTACGCGAGGCAAACGTCTACTCCGAAATCGTGCCGCACACGATCAGTGCGGAAGAGATTCGCAAGAAGGCACCGACGGGGATCATCTTCTCGGGTGGTCCAAAGTCGGTGCACGTCGAAGGCGCGCCGATGATCGATCCCGAGGTGTACGACCTCGATGTCCCAGTGCTCGGGATTTGTTACGGCGCGCAACTCATAGCCCATCAAAACGATGGCGTCGTCGGTCGCAATGAACGAGGCGAGTATGGCCGAACCAAACTCTCCCTGGAACACGCCGGGGGAGTGATGCTCGATGGAACTCCGGCCTCGCAGACGGTGTGGATGAGCCATTTCGATGCGATCACCGAGATGCCCGACGGCTTCAAAGTGACCGCGAGTACGCCCGACGCTCCCGTCGCAGCGTTCGAGGACGGAAGCCGCGGACTCTATGGTGTGCAGTTCCATCCAGAGGTGGTGCACACCGAACATGGCCAGCGAATCATCGAACGGTTCCTGAGCGATGCTTGTGGGGCACATCGCACATGGACGATGGCAAGTGTGATCGACACCCAGATTGAGCTGATCCAAAACCAGGTTGGCGAAAGCGGGCGGGTGATCTGTGCGCTCTCGGGCGGGGTCGACTCGGCGGTCGCTGCTGCCTTGGTGCACAAAGCTGTCGGCGACCGGCTCACGTGTGTGTACGTCGATACGGGGCTCATGCGCAAGAACGAGTCCGAACAGATCGTCGAAACGTTCGAACGAAACCAACACATCGAACTCATCCACGTCAGCGCTGCGGACCGGTTCTTCGAACACCTCACCGGGATTACCGATCCAGAGCAGAAGCGAAAGAAGATCGGCGAGCAGTTCATACGGGTCTTCGAGGCAGCCAAGGCGCAGGTCGTCGACGCACATTTCCTGGTGCAGGGCACCCTCTATCCCGACGTCATCGAATCCGGCACGGGCGACGCCGCAAAGCTCAAGAGCCACCACAACGTGGGCGGCCTCCCGGACGACATCGAGTTCGAGCTTGTCGAGCCACTGCGGTCGCTCTTCAAGGATGAGGTCAGATCGGTCGGTACCGAGCTGGGTCTTCCCGACGAGATCGTGTGGCGTCAACCCTTCCCTGGTCCAGGCCTCGGCGTTCGGATCATCGGCGAAGTGACACGCGAGAAGGTCGCGGTCCTCCAAGAGGCCGACTACATCGTCCGCGAAGAGATTCGTAACGCCGGTCTCGAACGCGACATCTGGCAGGCCTTCGCGGTTCTGCCGGGCGTGAATTCGGTTGGGGTGATGGGTGATGAGCGCACGTATGCGGATGCCATCATCATCCGAGCAGTCACGTCGGACGACGCGATGACGGCCGATTGGGCTCGTCTTCCCTATGAGTTGCTCGATGTGATGTCGAGTCGAATCATCAACGAAGTCGCAGGTGTGAATCGCGTCGCGTACGACATCACCTCGAAGCCTCCTGGCACGATCGAGTGGGAATGATGATCTCCGACGGCGGCCAGGCTGAGATGCCCGCACTGGGGACTGATCCTGCCGAGGACGCCATTGCTGCAATGGCTATCTTTGGTCGAGTTCTCCTTCAAGTTGACGACGAGCAGCTCGAGCTCGAGACCCCGTGTGATGGATGGAATGTCGAGGCGCTGATCAGCCATGTGGTTCTCGGCGACGCCGCGGTGCCATTGCTCTTTGCTGGCGATCCGCTCGAGGCGACGATGACGATCGACACGTCGATCCTTGGGCCGAATCCGGTCGCAACGTGGCGAGGCACCGCTCTCGCTTCGATCGAAGCGCTGCGGATGCCTGGAGCGATGGAGCAGCTGGTGGATCACCCTGTCAGCAGGCGACCAGGTGAGGTCGTGGCACGCTTTCGACTAGTCGATCTGCTCGGTCATTCGTGGGACCTTGCGACGGCGATCGGCGTAGATGTCGAGATTCCCGAGGAACTCGCCGAAGCGGCCCTTGACTTCTTGTACCCCATGATGACGAGGCTGCGCGAGTCGCACGTGTTCGGTCCCCCGATTGCGCCCCCGCCCGACTCGAGCGCCCTGCTTCGTTTCTTGGGTCTGCTCGGCCGCAAAGCCTGGTGAGGGTCAGCCTTCGCTGAGGTCTGCGAGGTTCAGCGTCCACGCTCCAGCCGGACGTGAATCGTCTGTTTCTGTTCGACCGAACACGTATACCTCGTCATCGAATTCGTCGATGGCCCATAACTCGACGAATCCGTCCTCTTGGAGGTCGGGCGTTGCACGGGTCGTCCATTTGTCCTCGCTAAGGTCCGCTTGTGGCAACAGCTCCCAGATCGCCCCGTCTCGGTCGGACTCTCCGACATCACCAACGGCGATCACGCGTCCGTCGCTGAGCACACCGATCGAGCGAGCGATACCGGTCGTTTCTGAGCCGCGCAGTGGCAGGTTGTGCACGAAACCTTCACCCTTGTCATTGGTGACCACAGCGAAGGGAACAGGTCGACCAGACCCGTTCTTTTGTCCTACAGCGACAATTCGTCCATCGGCGATGGTGACGCTGTGGAACTCGGCGTCTGGGATGGACGTGATCAGGTTCGACCAGATGTCGTCGCGTCGGATCAACATGACCGCGGCCTTCGAGTCGTCCGATTCCTCAGCACCGACCGCGACCGCAAGGTCTTGGTCGACGATTACGTCATTCAGAACACCGTCAGCGCCAGTGCCCACATCGATCGTCGACCATGTTGGAGTTGTCCAGCCGTTACCTTTTCCCAGAATCCACAGTCCCATCACGAGGTTCGAACCCTCTCCACGACTTCCCACAACGATGAACTCGTCCTTCGAGGCATCGCCTACGGCGCCGCGAAGGCTCTCTCGCGCAGCAGTTTGAAACGACGCATCATTGGTCGGTCGTAGGAACCTTGCCTGATTACCGATCCAGGCAATGCCATTGGTTCCACCACCGCCCTGTTTTTCGCCAACAGCAAGGAATTGCTCGCCGTCGATCACGGCGATGTCCCAGAGGCGTTGCGTAGACGCCGAGAGCCCCTCTGCAGTTGCGAATTCGGACTGGAGTTTGATGGTTCGCTCACCATCCACAGGACCGATCGTCCACACCACGGAACGCTGTTGCCCGACAGCCTCGCCACTGCCGGCACCGCCGACCATGGTGAGTCCGAAGGAGTTG
>CAXMRH010000160.1:0-10673 GCA_964196045.1 uncultured Chthoniobacterales bacterium
TTCGACCAACTCCCGCTCTTTGGGAGGAGCTCCTGACAACGATGACGACGACGATCCGCGACGGTGGGTTCACCGAGATCGCCCCGGGTACGCTCACATCGGCGGCCAGACTCCTGCATCCGAGCCACCAATAGGGAACGAGCTACCCATAGAATCAATCTATGGGCTCGGAGATACCCAGCCCCTAGCGCTCAAAGGTCGGTTCTATGACCATGGGGTCATGGCACCATCTTCGTCGGCACTCCCGGCCGACACCTCCACAGTGCCCAGCCTCGGTGCTCAGCCATCATCCTCGGCGCTCCCGGCCGATAACCCCTCACCACACACCGACCCCACCCCGCCAGCGGCCCGAAACATAACCTCTAGAGACAGGGCCTCGGAACTCGCTCCAGGTCTTGCAGTCGCGGCTCTTTTTGGGCTCCTTGCCCGGGAGCTTTCTGGCCTCGTATCCGTCTCAACCCTCACCATTGCTGTCATCGCCGGAATACTCCTCGGCAACAGCGGCCTCTCCGCGAGACAGACCAGCACCGATCTTCTCCGCCCGGGCCTCGCGTTCGCGGGGCGGTCGGTCCTTCGTCTCGGAGTCATCGCCCTGGGACTCCGCCTCTCGGTCGGCCAGATCGGCGCTTTGGGTACGGCCACGATGCTTGTCATCATCGCCACCGTCACGGCGACCTTCTTCGGCACGAAGGCCCTCGGTCGCCGCCTTGGCGTTTCCGAACCATTGTCACTTCTCGTGGCCACGGGCTATTCGATTTGTGGCGCTTCTGCAATCGCAGCAATAGAATCGTCCTCGGACGCCGATGAAGACGAAGTCGCCCTCTCGATCGGCCTTGTCACCCTGGCGGGGACTATCGCGATGTTCGCTGTGCCTGCCATCGGTGACGTGCTCTCCCTCAGCGATCACCATTACGCCGTGTGGGCTGGGGCGAGCATTCACGATGTTGCCCAGGTCGTCGCCGCAGGTTCGTCTCGTGGGAGTGCCGTGTTGGCGACGGCCGTGGTCGTCAAACTCACGAGGGTGATGTTGCTGGCTCCGCTCGTAACCGGAGTGAGTCTTGCCCGCCACCGCCGAGAGACAAGAACGAACGAGCCTCGACCCGCTCCCATCCCCTTGTTCGTAGCTGGCTTCCTCCTTCTCGTCGCAATCCGGAGCACGGGGATCGTCCCGATGACGGTGATCGAAGGAGTCGCAGACGTCGAGAAGCTGCTCTTTGCCACGGCCCTCGTGGGTCTCGGTTCTGGAGTGCGGCTCGATCGGATGCGCACCCTCGGCGGAGCTCCCCTTCTTCTGGGAGCGCTCGCGTCGATCATCGTCGGAGCGGTCAGCCTCGCCGCAGTTCTACTCACAAGCTGATCAAAGTCGATCAGCCGGCGCTCGCTCGGCACTGGGGCACCTCGGGTACGTTGGTCGCCGTGATCCACAACGATCTCGTCTTACCGATCTCCGTGAAAGGTATTCTCGGGCCGCCGGGACAGATCGTGCTGTTGCACAACGAACGAGGCGAATGGGAATTCCCTGGCGGCCGACTCGAATCGAGCGACGAGTCGCCAACGGCATGTCTTGGTCGCGAGATCAGCGAAGAGCTCGACCTGATCGTCGACGTCGGTCTTCCAGTGCACACCTGGCAAGACGAACCGCTACCTGGCCAAAATGTGCTCTTGATCGCCTATCGGTGTGAGATCGTCGGGTTGTGGCCGGAGCGTCTCTCGCACAGCCGCGGGCACAGCGGCGTTCGGCTGTTCAACCTTGATGAGCCCGAGGCAGTCGCACTCCGGCAGGGTTATCAAGACGCATTGACGATCGCCGGGTTGATCTGACGTCAGGCGGCGGGTAGCTCGATTTGAAAGCGAGCTCCGCCGAGCGGCGAATCGAATACCTTGATCGTGCCGCCCATGTGGGCAACGGTCGAATGGACAACGGCCAATCCAAGCCCCGCCCCGCCGCTGTCGCGCGTACGTGCATCATCGAGTCGAATGAACCGCTCGAATATTCGCTCGCGCTGCTCCTCAGAAATTCCAGGGCCGTCATCGTCGACCCAAATCTGCACCGTCGGACCCAACGTCTGAACTCCAACCGCGATGGTCGAGCGTCCGTGTCTTGCCGCATTATCCAACAGGTGCGCGATCACTCGCATCATCTCATCACCATGACCGACCACTCGTCCCGCGGAAACCGAGCGACGATCGACAGGCAACGCCCTTGTGCGGGCGGCTTCTTCCAACACGAGCTCATCGACATCGATCGTTGAGCTCGAATCGAGGATTCGAGTCTCGTCTCCTCGAGCGAGCGTAAGAAGGTCCTCGACGAGGCGTTCCAAACGGCCTGACTCCTTGAGCACGACCTCGGCAAAGTCATCGATCGTCGTGGTCTCGGGTGCACGGCGTGCGACCTCTGCTTCACTGCGAAGCACCGCGACCGGGGTACGCAACTCGTGAGATGCGTCGGAGACGAACTGACGACGACGAAGATCCGACGTCTCGAGACGTCCAAGCATCGTGTTCATCGTTCGAGCGAGGAGGCCGATCTCATCTGCCCCACTCGGTTCGGGCACGCGGTCGCGAAGGGTGCCCGACGAGATCTCCCGTACCTGGGCAGTGATCGCTCCAACGGGACGGAGTGCTCGACCAGCGATCACCCATGTTGCGACTCCAGACAGCAGCGTCAGAACCACGACCGCGACGAACATCGTGTTCCGGACCTGGTCGAGCGCTTCGAGTCCCTCGCCCACCTCCGCAACGAACCCGACCGTCGTACCGTCGATCTGGCGACGACCAAAGGCGAGCGTCAGGTCGTCGGGTTGCTCCTCGCCGAATTGGTCGAATCGGAGGAAGTCGAGTTCGAACAAGTCGGCAATCGGGACGACGACCACAGCCTCCTCGACGGACTCCACGATCTCGGTGGAACGATCGACACTGATGCGAGCGATCCGGTCTGATACCAGAAGCACGTGCAGATCACCGGTACTCGTGCCGTACTCGTCGATCAGTGCGTCCGATACACCGATCTCTTCGACCACGGAACGCGCGAGGGCTGCGTCGAAGTCCCTACCCTCGACCTCGATGCCAAAGAGCTCGGAGCTGATTGCCTCGCTGAAGAAACCTTCGAAGTCTGAGAGATCGAACAAGACCTCCCCGCGAAAGTCCCCGAGCTCGATCTCAAAGGTGTCGAACACCTCGACTCGGTCATCGATGGCAGCATCGCGAACCTGCCGGTCGAGTAGCCCCATGCCGAGCCACAACCCCACGCCCAGGATCAGCCCCGTGAGGACCAAGATCGCCAGAGCCAACCGAGCCCGAATGGTCAGCCCACTCATCGTTGCGTCACGACCTGGTACCCGATGCCGCGAACGGTCTTGACGGTCTCCGTGTCAAACGGACGGTCGATCTTGCGGCGCACGTACCCGACGTACACCTCGATGATGTTCGGGTCACCGTCGAAGTCCATTCCCCAGACTGCACCCAACAACTCGCTCTTCGATACCACAGACGGCGCCCGACGTAGGAGTGTCTCGAGCACCGCGAACTCTCGAGGGGTGAGATCGATCGGCGTGTCCCCGCGGCGACATCGCATAGCTCCCGGGTCCAGTTCGAGGTCGCCGACCGTCAATGTTGTCGGCCTTGCCGCAGCGCCACGGCGGACAAGCGATCGCAGTCTCGCCACCAACACCACGTGTGAGAACGGCTTCCGTAGATAGTCGTCGGCGCCGAGGTCGAAAGCATCGGCTTCGTCGTATTCACCATCCTTGGCGGTGAGCATGAGGATCGGCGTCCAAACGTCGTCCGCCCTCAATTGGCGGCACACCTCGTATCCGTTCATCCCCGGCAACATGATGTCGAGGACGATGGCGTCGTACTCACCTTCTCGGGCGCGCCAGAGGCCGTCGAGTCCATCAGCCACGTGATCCACGGTCATGCCGTCGGCCTCGAGACCTCGCCGAACGGAGTCGGCGAGCGTCAGTTCGTCTTCCACGAGCAGCACGCGCATCACCCCAGTCTGCACACACATGCTGAAGCGAACCTGAGAAGGCTCTCAGCAACTCTCAGGAAGGCTTCAGCTAGCCCATGGACGATGACGGTGTCGCATCCCCCAGCGACCACTACCAAGGAGACTCTCCATGACAAGCCCAGAGAACCCCGACACCGAGCCCGAAACACCACGCCGTCGCTCGGGTCTGATCGGCGCCGGTATCGGTGTTGTCGCACTCATTGCGTCGTTGCTCGCGTTCAGTACGTTGGCCGGTGCCCAGGACTCGGGTTCGGAACTCATCGACCCAGAATCGGCACCAGTCGAGACACAAGACGACGACGCCGACGAAGACGACGACGACGACGACGACGACGACCCCACCACCAAGTTCGAAGACGCGTTCAAGGACTTCGACACCTGCCTCGCCGATACAGGCGTGGGCTTCCCCGGTGCACTCGACGGCATCTTCGAGGGTGAATTCGACGGACCCTTCACGGGTGAGATCGAGGGATTTTTTGAGGGTGAATTCGACGGTGAGTTCGGGGACAAGTTTCCGGGCGACCTGGGAGCGATCGTCTCGGTTATGGATGGTGACTCGTTGAGTATTGCGGAGTTCGGTGACGGCGACGGAACGGTCACCATCACGAAGTCCGGCGACGACATCTCTGTCAGCTCAACGGGCGACGTCACGGTCGATGACATCGACTTCGACATCGACGGCATGGAGCTCGACGGCTTTGCCTTTGATCTCGAACTCGGTGAGCTCGACGAGGAGTTCCAGGCATTCGAGGATGCCCTCAGCTCGTGCGAAGAATCGCTCCCCGATGACCTGCTCGACGGCGGCTTCTTCTTCGGCGGTGGAAACGTCTTCGAAGGCGGAGACTTCGATTGGGATGACTTCGGTCATGACCATGCCGACAAGCCCGAGGACGCAGATGTGAGCTAGCGCGTTACCTCGCTCGACACTTCCAGTCGAGATCCGCGGAAACCGACATGGTCGCTACGCGAGCTCCGCTCCCCTCTCGCTCGACACTTCCAGTCGAGAACTACTTCACGTCGGGAGTTCCGCCCGACATCCGACGAGGCCGTCTTGGTCGCTACGCGAGCTCCGCTCCCCTAGAAGATGCGGCATCGACTCCTGTTCTCGCAGGATTCGGTGCCGCTTTTTTGATTTTCCAGCGATGAGCTCGGTGGCACGGTCAGAGGCCGCGACTAGATTCCAGCAATGGTAAATGTGATCGAGGCCCAGGGCTTGAAACGCAGCTTCGGCGATGTCGAGGCCGTCCGCGGCGTCGATCTCGCGATTGAAAAGGGTGAGATCTACGGGTTTCTCGGCCCAAACGGCGCTGGCAAGTCGACGGTCGTGAAGATACTTACGACGTTGCTTACTCCCACCGGCGGCACCGCGAGCGTGCTGGGCTACGACATCGAACGTGAAGCACAAAAGATTCGCCTTCGCATCGGAGTTGCACTCCAGGACGCATCGCTTGACGACAAACAGAGCGGGCGAGAGATTCTGGAACTGCAGGGTGCGCTCTACGGCCTGACCAAACCAGAGGTCGCGCAACGCATCGACGAATTGTCCACGCTCGTGGAATTCGACGCAATCGACCGCTGGATCCGGGAGTACTCCGGAGGTATGAAACGTCGGCTCGATCTGGCTGCATCGCTCATGCACAACCCGGACTTGTTGTTCCTCGACGAGCCGACGACAGGCCTCGACCCCACAAGCCGCGCTCGGGTGTGGGAAGAGGTGCGTGCACTCAACAGCGAGCTCGGCACCACCATTTTCCTGACGACGCAGTACCTCGAGGAGGCCGACGAGCTCGCCGACAGGGTCGGAATTATCAACGACGGCCAAATTGTCGCTGAGGGAACACCGGATGATCTCAAGAAGTCAGTGGGCTCGGACGTGATCCAGGTCCGGTTGAATTCCGACGACGCCGAGGCGGCTGAGGCCCTTCTCAAATTGCCCAACGTCGACAAGGTAGACCTCGGACCCCGTGCGCTTCTCGTGTCGGTGAGCAACGGTGCAGCCGCCGTGTCGCCAGTTGCCGTCGCCCTGGACGCAATCGGCGCGAGCGTGGCCGAGCTCACCCTTCGCACGCCGACGCTCGACGATGTGTTTCTCGAATTGACCGGCGACAGAATCGAGGTGTCGACATGACCGCTGCTACTCCAACCGGTTCGATCGCGAGGTCGGATCTTCGCGCAAAACCATCCGGCTTCATCCGAGATCTCCTCACGGTCGCGAAGCGCGCCGTGCGAGCAATCCCGCGTGAACCGGAATCCTTTGTCCCAGCGCTATTCATCCCGGCGTTCTTCTTCATCGTCAACATCGGAGCTCTACAAGACCTGACCGAGAGTGTGCCCGGCGTCGAAGGCTTCAGCTATCGCAGCTTTCAGCTGCCCACGGCGATCATCTTCGCGGTGACCGGTATCAGCCGTGCACCGGGTCTCGTCACCGACATCCAATCGGGTTACTTCGACCGTCTACTTCTCAGCCCTGCTCGCCGATTACCTCTTCTGCTCGGGTTGATGGTGGCCGACTTCGCGCTCGTGGTGGTCCTGTGCATCCCCGTGATCATCTTGGGCCTGATCCTTGGTGTTTCGTTCGGCACCGGCCCGCTCGGGGTGCTGCTCTTCATTCTCATCGGTGCGTTGTGGGGCCTGGCCTTCACCGGCTTCCCTTATGCAATCGCCTTGAAGACGGCGAACCCTGGCGCCGTGGCGTCAAGTTTCATTCTCTTCTTTCCATTCGCGTTTCTCACGTCGTCAACGGTTCCTCTCGACAACTTGACGGGCTGGATGCGCACTATTGCGAGGTTCAATCCGATCACCTACGTGCTCGAGGGCATGCGATCTCTCCTCGAAGACGAGTGGGACTGGAGCGACATCGGTAAAGCATTTCTCGCCATAGGCATCCTTGGTGCAGTGAGCCAGTTCTTGGCTCTTACCGCACTTCGAGGGCGCATCGACCGCGGCTGATCTGCGTGTCCGAAAACCGCTAGTACTTAGCGAGTTCTTTGAGCAGACTGACGTCCATGAGTTCGCTCACCACACCGTTGCGGTTGCAGGAGGATCGTTGTTACGACGCGCTCGTCAGTCGCGACCGACGATTCGATGGGCAGTTCATCGCTGCGATCACCTCGACCGGTATCTATTGCCGACCAAGTTGCCCGGCGCCCGTGCGCCCAAAGCGTTCGAACGTAAGGGTCTTCGCCACGGCGGCTGCAGCCCAACAAGCTGGCTTCCGGTCGTGCAAACGATGCCGACCAGACGCGGCACCGGGTTCGCCAGAGTGGGATCAGCGAGGCGATTTGGTTGGCCGTGCCATGCGACTCATCGAACGCGGTGAGGTCGATCGCGTAGGGGTGAGCGGGCTCGCCGAGAAGATGTTCGTCAGTGAACGCCATCTGAACCGAGTCTTGAACGAAGCGGTTGGCGCAGGTCCGATCGCTCTGGCTCGCGCACAACGTGCCAACCTCGCTCGAATCCTGCTCGAGAGCACTCCGCTGTCGGTCACCGACACAGCATTCGCCGCAGGATTCTCGAGCATTCGTCAGTTCAACGACACCATCCGAGCCGTCTACGACCGGACCCCATCGGAATTACGTCGCAGTTCGACCCCCCGAGGCACGGACGTCGCCGCGAGCGGTGTTCAACTTCGTCTGTGGCTACCAGCTCGTCAACCCATCGATCACGAGTGGATGTTCGGATTCCTCTCGGGTCACGCCGTTCCAGGAATCGCGTCGGGGAATCAGACGACGTTCACCCGATCGATGATGCTCGCGGGCGGTCCGGCCCGAGTGACGGCCACGCCTGATCACAAAGACCAAGCCGGGCTCTGGGCCACGTTTGATCTCGAGGGTGTTTCCGATCTTGCTGATGCGATCGTGCGCACTCGCCGAATGTTCGATCTCGACGCGGACCCAGTGCGGATCGACGAAACACTCGGAGACGACCCGATTATCGGTCCACTTCGCCGGCTCCGGCCCGGAGTCCGCGTGCCGGGAACCGTGGATGGATTCGAAGCCGCCATTGGGACGATCGTGGGTCAGCAGATCTCAGTCGCTGGGGCAAACACGCTGATGGGTCGAATCGTGGCGTCGATCACGAAAGCTCAGTCTGGGATCGTCACGTTTCCGAGCGCTGAACAAGTACAGAACGCCGACCTCGCCGATCTTGGTTTGACGATGCGCCGTCAGACCACGATCACCGCAGTCGCAGACGCGGTGTGCTCGGGTTCGATCGTCCTCGACGCCACCGCTGACAGGCATGAGACCAGAAAGGACTTGTTGTCTCTGCCCGGAATCGGCCCGTGGACTGCCGATGTCATTGCGATGCGAGCGCTGAGCGACCCGGACGTGCTCCTGGACTCCGATCTTGTGATCAGGCGCCGCCTCGAAGAGACCGGCGCATTGAGCCCCGATCGATGGTCTCCTTGGCGTTCGTACGTCACCTGCACATTGTGGGCAACGCGTACTCCTCCGACGAAAGGTAAAGAGACATGACCACACTCACCCAGACAACGATGGATTCGCCGGTGGGTGTTCTCCGGATCATCGGGTCAGACGCAGGAATTCGAGCCGTGTTATGGCCCGACGAGCGCGATGGTCGCGTGGCATTCGATGAGGAGATCGTGGACGGGACTCTTCCGGTTCTCGAAGAGGCAAGGGTCCAGCTGAAGGCCTACATCGACGGCGACCGTGACAACTTCGATCTCCCCCTCGACCTTGTTGGCACCGATTTCCAGCGAGCCGTGTGGGAGGGGCTACAGCAGATTCCGTTTGGCTCGACGCGTTCGTACGGGGAGCTTGCGAGCGATCTCGAACGGCCCGGAGCTGCTCGAGCCGTCGGGGCCGCGACTGGCCGCAACCCGGTTTCGATCATCGTGCCCTGCCATCGCCTCGTCGGTTCCACGGGGTCACTCACAGGGTTCGCCGGCGGCATCGACACGAAACGATGGTTGCTCAATCACGAAGCCCACAAGCTCTTCTAACTCACCGCTCGCCGCCCTGCTCGCGCCATTTCCGTTCGAACGGCAGTCGCCATGCTCGAGGCGCGATCAACTGATGGATCTGATTTGGCCCCCAGGTCCCTTTTGCGTACGGTCGGGCAGGGGGCGGATTGTCGATCAGATGCTCCGAGATCTCCCAGAGACGCTCCACGCCCTCTGATGTTGTGAACAGCGTCCTGTCCCCGCGCACCGCATCGAGAATGAGGCGTTCGTACGCCTCGAGGACATCGTCGGAGGCCGCCGTCTCCTCGACCGAGAATTGCATCGACAGCTTGTCGAGTCGAAAGCCGGGGCCGGGCCGTTTGCCATAGAACGAGAGCGACATCCGCGACTCGTCGGCGAGGTCGAACGTGAGGTGATCGGGACCGAGTTGACCAACGCCTGAACCACTCGGAAACATGGACTTTGGCGGCTCCTTGAACGCGATAGAGATGATGCGCTTACCTTCCGCCATGTTCTTGCCGGTGCGGAGGAAGAACGGGACGCCTGCCCAGCGCCAATTGTCGACATAACACCGCAGCGCGACGAACGTCTCAGTTCCGGAGTCCTCATCGACCCCCTCCTCATCGCGGTACCCGAGGTACTGGCCACGCACCACGTCCTCGGGCCCGATGGGGAGCATCGAGCGGAAGACCTTGTTCTTCTCCTCGGTGATCGCACGCGGCGCGAGAGACGTCGGAGCCTCCATCGCCGTGAACGCCAGCACCTGGAACAGGTGCGTTACAACCATGTCTCGATATGCGCCCGTGGCCTCGTAGAAGTTCGCCCGCTGTTCAAGGCCGAGAGCCTCCGGAACGTCGATCTGTACATGGTCGATCATGTTCCGATGCCAGATTGGTTCGAATAGACCGTTCGCGAATCGAAAAGCCAAGATGTTGAGCGCAGCCTCCTTGCCGAGGAAGTGGTCGATGCGGAAGACCTGCGACTCGTCGAAGACCTCATGTACGGCGGCGTTCAACACCTTTGCGCTGGCGAGATCGGTTCCGAAGGGCTTCTCCATGATCACTCGGCTGTTCTCGACCAAGCCGGCATCATGGAGCGTCTGGATCACGGAGAGTGCCGCCCTCGGTGGGACCGAGAGATAGTGAAGCCGCCGTTGCGGATCTTCGAATTCTTGCTCGATCTCGTCAACCGTGGACCGCAACGACTCGGCCGTGCCGCCTGGCGCCCAGAAAAGACGTCGAGAGAAGTCCTCCCAGTTCTCGTCACTGACCGAGCCTGCGAACTCGCTGAGCGCCTCGCGGGCAAACTCGACGAACGACTCCTGGTTGTACTCGTCGAGTGACGTGCCAAGGATGCGCACATGAGGAAGCAGTCCAACCGTCAAGAGTCGGTAGAGACCAGGAATGAGCTTGCGGCGAGCCAGATCCCCGGTGGCACCGAACAACACGACGGTCGTAGGTGGCGCAGGATCGAGTGAGGAATGTCGACGCATCGTGGAATCCATCGAGCTAGCTTTCCACACGGGTCAAGTTACTGATGGGTAACCGCCGGGGGTGGCGCCTAGACTCGGCGAAATGGACGCCGAGCTCGCACCCGCTCCCACCGAGCGAGGCGCTTCTGGGGAAGTGAAGCCCCGATTCCGCGGATTCATCCACCTTCTGGCCTTCTCGAGTGCGTTAACGCTCGCACCAATTCTGATCGTCATCACTCCGGGTGTTGCCGAATGGTTCATCATGGCGT
>CAXMRH010000161.1:0-2623 GCA_964196045.1 uncultured Chthoniobacterales bacterium
CCGTCGTTCAGCACGTGGTGATGAGCCGACCGACGAGCGAGCAGCTGCGAGCGATCGAGAGGATCCGCGATCTGTGGACGAATGAGGAAGGCATAAAGGAATTCTCCGAGGATCCGAATGATTGGGTCGAAGAGGAATCCGACCTCGGCGTCTCTTGGAACTTCGTCGAGGAACGACGTTTTGCATCCCAATGGAGTTCTGCATCCCAGACGGTCATAAACGACCTTGCGTGGGACAGCAAGTTTCCGTTTCCCGCTGGACCTGGCCGGTCGACGAAGACCACCACGACTGAACAGCGTTCATCCGACCAAGCCGCAACCGATGTGGCTGGAACCGACGAGGCGGGCGATTCTGGGGGCGCAACCAGCGACGATGTGTTCCGACCCGAACAGGCTGATCTAGAGATCAATCCGGCGGCCACATCGACGACGGTTGTGTCCACCGCAGTAGATATCGAAGGTGACGATAGTGACCCGATAGCAATTACTGAGGCCGAAGAGACGACGACGACCAGACCCACGACGAATACAACTCCTACGACTACGACCACCAGCAGTACAACCACGTCGACCACTACCACGACGGCAGCGCCTGCGGTCAATCCCATTGCGGGGGCACAGCAACCCACCGTGCTTTGCAACACTGGAGATCAGAGTGCGATCCGGATCACGCAGTCTTTCATCATGAGGGATTTCGTGACAGGCGAGAACCCCCTCGATCACTTCGACGGAGCGCAGGCAACAATGACGTTGTCGGGTGGTGCAGGCACGACGAGCCAAGACACGGCGACGGTCTCTGGAGCGCTGATGACCTTTGACTTTGTTCTCTCGCAACCAATGGGGCCATCGGAGAGGTTGACTCCGAGCCTGCAGGTTGGTGGCGTGTCGGTCGGGGTCAGCGTCAACAGCATCGGTTTCTCAACCGGCAACTGCACCTACTAGAACAGCGGCAAAGTGCACGGGTCGACGGCTCGGCGGACTCGGGGGTGACACCCTGAACGACCCCTCTGGCAACATCGAGGTACGGATCAGTTGCGAGACCGGAGTCTTCGGCCTCTAACTTTCGCCATGGCGTTCGCTAGTCGAGTTAGCATTCTGCCAATGGACTGGTGGGTGATTGGCTTTTCACCATTCGCCGCGAGTACCTCTGGGAATCGGACACCGCGACCGACCGTGAAGTGAACGACAAAGAGGTTGAACTGATCCGGCTCCACCGTTCTAACGACCCCAAGGTGGGCTACAACCGATGGCCGAAGTTCTCCCACAACACCTCTCAGGGGGCAAACCCATGACCGGCAAGCCAGGTGAGCAGGGCAGGTGGTCGAATTGTGAACCGTTTGGCAAAAATGGACTTGGACGCCGACCGCGTCGCCACTGACGTCGGTACAACGAACGTCTGACCGATCGGTTGTTGACTTCATATTCGTATGAATATAGTTTGACGGCGTGGTGCCGACCGAGACGAGCTTCCTGAGTGGGTACCTGCCCTATCTCCTCCGGCGCGCCGACCAGACCCTCTCGGAACCGTTCTACGCGGTACTCAACAAGTACGGCGTCGCCCGCTCGGAGTGGCGGCTACTCGCTGTCTTGCACGAACTCGGCGAGCTGACCGTTGTCGATCTCGCGGCGGCCGCGCTGAGTCCGCAGCCGACGGTAACCCATGCGTCGCGCAGGCTCGAGAAGAGAGGCCTGGTCGCCCGGACGCTGGGCACGAACGACAAGCGGCAGCGCTTCATCTCGATCACCTCGACCGGTTCGGAGTTGACCACAACACTGATCCACGAGGCCGAGCAACTCGAAGCCGATGCACTTGCCGACGCAGGCGACCTATCCGCTCTCGTCGCACAGCTTCACGAGCTCACGGCCACAGTGGAATCCCGGATCCAGAAGCGAACAGACGAGGCCACACGTGCCGGATGATGCCAGCAACGACGAGCCGAAACCCAATGACGAGGTAGCCATGACCGACTACGACCCAGCCCCGACCGAGCGACGACCGTTCAACCTCATGAAATGGATCGAGGATCATCGAGCCGAACTCACACCCCCGGTGGCGAACAAGCAGATCTGGCGTGAGGCCGACATGATCGTGATGATCGTCGGTGGCGGAAACGAGCGGAACGACTTTCACGACGATCCACGAGAAGAGTTCTTCTACCAGATCAAGGGCGACATGAGCCTCGTGATTTGGCCCGAGGAAGGCACGGAGCCAGCACACATGCCCATTCGCGAGGGTGAGGTCTACCTCCTTCCGCCAAACGTGCGCCATTCCCCCCAACGGCCGGAGAGAGATTCAATCGGCCTGGTTGTCGAGTACGCGCGAGCGGCCGGCGAGCTGGACGGGTTCGAGTGGGCGTGCCCGAACTGCGCCCACCTCGTTCACCGGGTCGAAGTGCAGCTTCAGGCGATCGACAAGGATCTACCGCCGCTCTTCACCGCGTTCGACGAAGACACGGACGCTCGTACATGCCCGAACTGCGCAACACTCCACCCTGGAAAGGGCGGGCGTCTGTGACCGCACCGACACTTCTCAGTGCCGCCGAGCTGGATGCGGCGGACCCGCTCGCAGGTTTTCGAGACGATTTCGAGCTTCCCGACGGGATCTACCTTGTGGGCAACTCGCT
>CAXMRH010000162.1:0-5258 GCA_964196045.1 uncultured Chthoniobacterales bacterium
CAGCGGCATCTGAGGACGCTGACGCCAGCAACTGATTCCTGAACGCCGAAGAATCTTTTCGGACGATTTGCGCTCCCCTTTGTGTTCTGAGTCACAGCGCGCCTAAGTTCCCAATAAGGGAGGCGACACGTTGGCGGCACAACAAAACGCAGTACACACAACCGCGTTGCTCTGGCAGGAGCAAGCAGCATGCAGGGGCCCACTTGGGGCAGTGTTTTTTCCACCACCCACGACGGAGCGCAAGCGGGAGAAGCTCGCACGAGAAGCGCGGGCCAAAGAGATATGCCTTTCCTGCGCAGTGCTCCAAAAATGCCGCAGCTATGCGATATCGATCCGTGAACCACACGGTGTCTGGGGCGGGCTCAGCGAGCAAGAGCGTCGAGCTCTTCTGGCATAGAACAGACCACGCGTCGCTGCGAGACGGGCACTAACGAGACGGAAGACGAGGACCGGCGATTCGAAGGTTTTCGCGTCGGCGAGTCATGCCGCCCGCATCAAGCCGCGCGATAAGTGGCATCGCATGTTTGCGCGTGTTGCCCATTCGCTGACGGACCTCTGAGACAGTGACGCCATCGGGACTTTCGTGGAGCATGTCCGCGAGCAGATTCGCCGCATCGTCGATCACGGACGGGGCGAAGTAGACGCCATCTTCGACGATGATGTCACCCCGTCGAACCAGTTCTCGTAGCTCGTCTCTGTCGACTTCATCGGGGTCGGGGGGAGCAAACCCACCAGCCCGAAGCGCCGCGACGTAGGGATGTTCGGCGAGAGGGTCGCTCGCTGCCGCCAGCGTGGCGCGGCCGCTGCTCACGACGACATCGGTGAGGAGGTCAAGCGTTGCCCGTTCTTGCTCTGACAACGTGGCCGTATCGAGTCCGAGCGCACGAGCCTCATCGACTCGTTCGCGTATCTGCACTATGGCTGTTTGAAGAGTCGCGGGATCGACGACCCATTCTCCGACATCTGGGTCCCTTCGCTCGCCTGTCAGCAACGCGAGCTCGCTGCTCGTGACCCAACCTCGTTCAGCGATGACACGGTCGACCGATCGGTCGGGGCTGGCCTCTGACGCCTTCGTCTTTGGATCGACATCGAGCACCTCTCCGCCGCCGATCGTCTCGGCTCGGCCGGACTCGCGCAGGACGAACCGGTCACCCGGAAGAAGCGGCAGAGCAGTGGGCAAGTAGATGCGAATGTTGCCCGTCGCTCCCGGGACGATTGCAGGGCCGAGGATTCGGATCCGCACGGCGTGTTCTCCGGCCCCCAGATACAAGAGGTGCGCGCCTCGACGAGAAACGTCGTGGGCGAGCGACTCGAGAACTGTCAGAGCGCCGTCGAAGACGGTGGTTTCATGCCATTCGCCTTCTCGAACGAGGACGTCTCCTCGGCTGACTTCATCGTGACCCACGCCCGTGAGGTTGATCGCGGTGCGGTTGCCAGGTCCCACTTTCGTGCGCTGGGCGTGGAGGCTCTGGAGCGCCCGCACACGAACGGTGATGCGCTGGGGTAACAGCAAGAGGTCATCGTCCACCCGAATTCGGCCGCCCGTGAGCGTGCCAGTTACGACCGTTCCGGACCCCTTGGCGGAGAACGCGCGGTCGATCCACAAACGAGGTGTACCCCGATCTGCCGCATCCGGAGTCCTAGCCAAGAGGTCGTCGAGGGCAACGCGGAGATCGTCGATGCCGGTGCCGTCTAGCGAGTCGACGGGGATGACAGGCGCACCTTCGAGGAAAGTGCCACTCACCCGGTCTTCAACATCGAGCATGGCGAGCTCGACGAGGTCGGAATCTGCTAGCCCTATCTTTGTGAGTGCGACCACCCCGTGGCGAACACCCAAGAGGTCGAGGATGCGCAGGTGTTCCTCCGTTTGTGGCTTCCAACCTTCGTTCGCATCGACGACAAATAGACAGGCGTCGACGGCTCCGACTCCGGCAAGCATGTTCTTCAAGAACCGGATGTGTCCGGGGACATCGACAAGCGAGAGGATCTTGCCGCTCGGAAGCTGTGTCGAGGCGAATCCGAGGTCGATCGTCAGCCCCCTGGCCTTCTCCTCAGCGAAGCGGTCTGGGTCGGTCCCGGTGAGGACTCGAACCAAGGTCGACTTGCCGTGATCGACGTGCCCTGCCGTCGATATGACATGGCTCATATGGATCTCAGAGCGGCGGCGATCGCGTCGTCATCTGAAGGATCGACGCTCCTCAGGTCGAGGAGGGTCGTGTCATCCTCGACGCGTCCCATGATGGCCGTGTGCGCGGATCGCAGCGCCGATCGCTGGTCACCGGGAACGGCGACTCCAACCGAAGGAATCTCTACGGTCGGGAGAGTGCCACCGCCCGGAACGGCCATCGTCTCGACGACACTTCCGATACCCGCTGTCTGGACGATGGAGGTTGCGCGACGTGAGAGGTCGTCGATACTCACACTCGCCATACGCCAGAAAGGAATCGCATCTCCGTCGCGGCGTAAATAGGCGAGAGCAAGATCCTGGAGAGCCCCAAGAACGAGACCCCCAGGTCGAAGGGCGCGGGCGAGAGGATGTTTCGCGCATGCATTCACGAGCTCGGCATCGCCCGCAATGATTCCGGCCTGGGGTCCACCCAGAAGTTTGTCGCCCGAGAATGCAACCAACTTCGCTCCATCGGCCAACGTCTGTTTCGCGGCGGGTTCATCGGCCAACCACAGGGGCGGGCCGTTCGGTAGCCATGGGCAGGCCGCATCGAGCAACCCGGATCCAATGTCGGAGACCAGTGGGACCCCAAGCGTCGCGAGGGATGAGGTCGACGGCATCTCGGTGAACCCAGTGATCTTGTAGTTCGACTGGTGTATCTGCATGACGAGAGCCACGTTGGTGGCCGGGTCATCGATGCGACGTTGGTAGTCGGAACGTCGGGTTCGGTTGGTAGTGCCGACCTCGATCAAACGAGCGCCGCTTTGCTCCATTACGTCGGGGACTCGAAATCCGCCACCGATCTCGACGAGCTCACCGCGGGACACGGCGACACCACTGCCCTCTGCCAACGCCGCAAGAATCAGCAGCACCGCGGACGCGCAGTTGTTGACGACGATTGCAGACTCGGCTCCACAGAGTCGGGCGAAGAGGGTGGGAGCGTGAGCTTGTCGGCTCCCGCGCTCACCAGTTTCGAGGTCGAGCTCGAGGTTGCGGAACCCCGCGGCCTGATGAACACCATTGGGTGCGCGACCCAAGTTCGTGTGGAGGAGCGTGCCGGTTGCATTGATGACTCGCTGGAGAAGCTGTTGCTGGGTCCTCTCCGCGTGAATGCGGGCTCGATCGGGATCGCCGTCGGCAATCGCAGCACGAGCGGCGTCGACGAGCAAGGGGTGTGGGAGACCGGTGTCAGCGATCGATCGGGCAAGTGCGTCGACCGACGGTGGACGCGACGTGCTTGGTTCGCTCGGACGGGTCACCTGTTAAGCCTGCCATCTCGACAGAAACAATCACACTCGAGCGCAAGCTGGCTGGCCTGAGGGGAATAACCAGCCCCGCTCTGTCGTACGATATGGATGTGATCGGGTACCTCTTCCTCGCCTTTATCGTTGTGCCTGTCGTCGAGATCTTCATGATCACGCAGGTGGCGAGCCAGCTTGGCTGGTTCCCAACGATCGTTCTCGTCATAGGCGTGAGCATGGTCGGCGCTTGGCTCGTGAAACGAGAAGGCCTCGGCGTCATCCGCCGAGTGAGCGCGGCCACGACCACCGGCAAGCTTCCAACAAATGAGCTGGCCGATGGCGCGATGATTTTCTTCGCGTCGGCGTTGATGCTCACGCCCGGGTTCATCACGGACTTCATCGGGCTTGCGCTGCTCATTCCACCAATTCGAGCGGTACTTCGCCCGCGAATCATCTCGTACTTCAAGAAGCGTGTCGAGGTCCGCACGACGGGCTTCGGCGGTGCCACATTCGGCGCTTCTAGGAACCCAGGTTTCGGCCAACGGACTCCCGGTTCTGGGCGTGCAGTGTTCGATGCGGGCAGCGAGCCCAAACCAATGGATGCTGACCTCACCGACATCACGCCTGAGCCTCCGGAGCTTCCCGAATAAGCCGAGCTCTAGCTCGCGGCGTCGGCTTGCTCTGCCGCGTCCATCGCTTCCAGGTTCGCGAGAGCCTGGTCGATGATTCGCGTTGAACACCCAGCCATGTCGATCGGCGGAATCAACTCGGTCGAGATCAGATGGGCCAGCTTGCGAAGCGCGTCGGCGGCTGCGCCTCCACCGAGCACGGCTGGTATCCCGGTGTCGCCTCCGTCGACGACGGCTCGGTCGAGTGGGATCTTGCCGACCAATGGGGCGTCGATCTGCTCTGCTAGATCCTCACCACCGCCGACGCCGAAGACCTCGTGGGTCTTACCGTCTTCGTCGACGAAGGCACTCATGTTCTCGATCACACCCGCGACCCGTAGGTAACTGTTGCGACCCATGCTGGCGACGCGAACGGCCACCGTCTGGGCAAGTTTGGACGGCGTCGTGACGACGAGCATCTCGGCATGGGGGAGCATCTTGGCCAACCCCATCTGAACGTCGCCGGTGCCCGGAGGCATGTCGATCAGCAAGTAGTCGAGGGCGCCCCACTCGACATCTTGGAGGAAGTGCTGCACTGCCCTGTTGAGCATGAGGCCACGCCACATCAGTGCGGTGTCCTCGCTGTCGACGAGGAAGCCCATGGAGACGACCTCGATTTCGCCGAGGCCCATCGAGACGACATGGGGCGTGATCTTGCCCGAGTCAACCGAACCTTCGAGTCGGCCATCGACCCCGAGCAGCCTGGGGATCGAGTATCCCCAGATATCCGCATCGAGTACACCGACTCGGTACCCCTGAATCGCGAGTGCCGCCGCGACGTTGGCGGTGATCGAGGACTTCCCGACCCCACCCTTTCCGCTCGCGATCAGAACACATCGGGTCGTCGATGGCACGGCGGTGTCGGGGGCGTTCTGGCTCACGTTGAAGCGAGCGACCTTCATGACCTGGGACTTTTCCTCCTGGGAGAGTTCGGTCCAATTGATCTTCACGCTGTCGACGCCCGGGAGACTGAGCACCCGAGCTCGAATGTCTTTTTGGATCTGTGAGCGAAGGGGGCAGCCGGATGTCGTCAACGCGATCGTGATTCGAGCGACGCCCTCGTCGTCGACCTTGGCGCTCTTGGCCATACCAAGTTCGACGATGTTCGACCCGAGCTCGGGGTCGATGACACCTCCGAGTACACCCATCAGATCGTCGGTCGTTGGGCGTTCGCTCATCGGC
>CAXMRH010000163.1:0-6978 GCA_964196045.1 uncultured Chthoniobacterales bacterium
CGGGTCGCTCTCTGACGTCGATCGCATCGAGACCCCCGAGCAACGGAAGATGTTCCTGCTCAACTTGATCTGCTTCGCTGCCTGCATCGAGGGCCTGTTCTTCTTCGCAGCGTTCGCCTACGTCTATTTCCTTCGTAGCAAAGGTCTCCTCAACGGTCTTGCGGCCGGCACCAACTGGGTGTTCCGTGACGAGAGCTGCCACATGAACTTCGCTCTCGAGGTGGTCAACACCGTCCGAGCCGAGGAGCCAGAGCTGTTCGACGCTGATCTCGAGCGTCAGATCAAAGAGATGATGGACGAGGCCGTCGAATGTGAGTATCAATTCGCTGCCGACGTGCTTGCCGAGGGAGTGCAGGGCATGAGCCTTGCCGACACCAAGGTCTATTTGGAGTTCGTAGCCGACCAGCGTTTGGCCCAGCTCGGCATCGCACCCGTCTACGGCGCCAAGAATCCATTCGACTTCATGGAACTCCAGGACGTCCAGGAGCTCACCAACTTCTTCGAACGCACCGTCTCGGCCTATCAAGTAGGCGTCGAAGGCGAAGTCGGCTTCGACGACGATTTTTAGCCGCAAGGCGAGAGCCGGCCGTAGGCCGGGCTCGACGGCCCGCGCGAAAAATTCGTAGGTCCAAGCGCGGTAGGCGCGTGCAAACCTACAAATTTCCCCAGTGTGAGCTTCGCTCTCAAACGCCAGCGCCGCGGGTGGAGCGAAGCTGCGGTTAGATTCGCAGCGGTGAATGACATCGTGTTGGACCAACTGGCCGCCCTCGGCCTGGAGTACGACGTTGTGGACTGCGATCCCGACCTTGCCGATACAGCTGCCTTCTGCGAGGCATACGGCTACTCAGCCGAGGATTCGGCGAATGCGATTGTTGTTGTTGGCAAAGCCGATCCTCCTGCTTTCGCCATGTGTCTCGTGCTCGCCGACAGCCGCCTCGACGTCAACAAGGTCGTCCGGAAGAAGCTCGGGGTTCGGAAGTGCTCGTTTGCATCGGCCGAGCAGACCATCGACCTCACCGGAATGCAGATCGGCGGAGTGACCCCGTTCGGCACGAGCACGGAATTGCCCCTCTGGATCGACGCACGAGTCATGGAGCGCGAGCAGGTGATCATCGGTGGCGGAAGGCGGGACCGTAAGTTGCTCGTCCCGCCAGCGACCCTGGCTGGGCATCCGGGAGCCCACATCGTTGAACATCTCGCTCAGGCCGTGCCGACCACATGAGCTCAAGGATCGTGCCTGCCCTTCATGCGTAGAGTCCTAAGCGAGCGATCAGGCGCCTTGGCGTGGGCCCCACCCGTCGTGGGGACGCTGGTCTGGGTGGTCGCGATTCAAACGATCGACGCCTGGCAGCGTGTGGGTAGCAACTGGCCCGCGGCTGCCACGATGTTTTTCGGAAGCTTGCTCGCTGGCTCCTCTCCTGAAGGGGGAGGAGCGGTTGCGTTCCCCGTTTTCACGAAGTTGCTCCACGTCCCTGCATCGGTGGCGCGTTCCTTCGGCCTCTCGATTCAAGCAGTCGGAATGACGATGGCCGTGGCGACCATCCTGATCGCGAGACGCCAGTTTCACCGTCGCGCCGCCCTCGTCGGCTCGGTCGCGAGTTCCGTGGGATTCCTGGCGTGCACCTTCGCATTCGGCCGACCAGATGAATTGTTCTGGCCATCGTCGATTGGGTCGCCCTGGGTCAAGGCGACCTTCAGCATCGTTCTCGCGACCACGTCGATCTTGATGCTTCGCCACCTTCGTCATGGCGAACATGCGAGCCCTGCGCCAGCCTGGAACGGGCGGTACGACGTCGCGCTCGCGCTGGTGGCGTTCGGCGGCGGATTCCTGTCGAGCCTCACCGGCACCGGTGCAAATATCGTCGTCTTCTTGTTCCTGGTCGTAGTCGCCGACGTCACGCCGCGCATCGCCCTTCCGACAGCGCTCGTGGTGATGTCGACCGTGTCGGTCATCGGACTGGTTCTTTTTGGACTGGTTGATGGCCAACTCGACGTCACTCTCGTCGGCGAGCGAGTGGTTTCCGTCGGTGGTGAACTCGCGGACCTGCCAAGTCGAGAGTGGGACCTTCTCGGCCTTTGGCTCGCGGCGTTTCCGGTAGTCATATGGGGCGCGCCGCTGGGCTCGTACGTGGTGTCACATGTGAAAGACAGCCATCTTGTCCGGTTTGTCGCAGCACTGGCCGCAGTTGAGGTGGCGACCACCTTCATCCTTGTTCCCGAACTTCGGACGTCGCCAGCGCTGATCGCGTATCTGCTTCTTGGCCTGGCGCTTCTCCCCGCCATCCTCATCGGTCTCGCGCAGCGTCGCCATGTGGTGTTCAACAACGCGCCCGTCGGACGAGACGTCTAGCCGTCGTGTTCGATGCGAACCTGGTTGCGTCCGAATCTGCTTTCTCCGTGACTTTGGCCGAAGATTGGACGTCCCCGAGGGAGCGCCGTGCATGATGACGTGATGCTGGAGCTCGTCGTTCGCGCACAGGTTGGAGCAGTCCCGCTCTGGACACCGACGGGCCAGAACGTCCTGCCGAACTCGTTGCCGCTCTCCCATCGGGTCCTGACAGCTCTTGAGGACTGGGCTGATTTCTTCGATGACGTGGGCGGAGCGATGAGCGATGGCGACATTGTCGAGGCCTTCGTCAGTCAAGGGTTCAAGATCGCCCACGCGATTCGTCGAGAACTGAAGGGATCCACGGTTTGGTTGCAGCACCCCGTGACCGACGAGCGATTCCTTATCGAACGTCGCGTTCCTCGCTGAGCTCGTGAACGAACTGCCGATGCTCATCGTTCTTCTGCTCGATGTCGCCGATGACCTTCACTTTGTGATGTTCACCTCGTAGCTTCGACAGCGGGTCCTGCTGGTCGCCTACGTAGCCAAGGGCGAACGCGCCCTGTTGGTATCCCATCATCTTCAGCAGATCGTCATCGAGCGTGCGCGCAACCTCCTGCGAACACGTGAGAAACTGGTTCTCCTCCTGGCGGACCCAACCGACCGCGTAGGTGATGTTCACGCCCTGGCGAGCTGAGTCGCTCGTGTTCGCTCCTGCGCCGTGGAGCACTTTTCCGTCGTAGAAGAGCACGGACCCCCGGCGCATCTCTGCCTGAGAATCAGACACGATGTGAGCGGCCTCGTCGCCCAGTCCCGAGGTGCCTGGGTGGATGTGCGTGCCTCCGTTCGCTTCGGTGAAGTCGGTGAGTGCCCACATCGTGTTGCACTGCACGTGATAGTCGGCCGGGAATGGGTAGAAGTCGAACGCCATCTGGTCGCGGTGAGGTTTCTGTTTCGTTTCGCCGGGCCCGACGGAAATGAGCTGTGTGAGATGTAGCTGCACCGTGGTCGCGTGTCCGAGGAAATGTTTGACGGTGTCCACAGCGATTGGGTGCATCACTAGCTCGCGAGCTGCAGGTGATCGCTCGATCAACGATCCAGTTCGACGAGTGAATTGGCCGTCGTATTCGTCCCGGCCGGCATCGGAGCCATCAACCCATGAGGCAATTTCCTCGGCAAACCGATCGAGAAGATCTCCTCCCACCACGTCGTCGACGATCGCGTATCCGTGCTCAGCCAGGAATGCGCTGACGTCGGCTGGGTCGGTGTCCGCTGGGAGATGAATCAATGCCACGATGCCGATCGTAGGCTTGAGCGCTCGCTCTGTGCGTAATGTCTGGGTATGACGCGACTTGTGATCCATGCAGACGATGTAGGGATGTGCCACGGCACGAACACGGCATTTGCCGAGCTCAGCGGACTTGGGAGCGTCACCGCTGGTTCGGTCATGGTGCCATGCCCGTGGTTTTCGGAGATCGCGGAAATGGCCGTGCAGAACTCCGCGCTCGACGTTGGGGTGCATCTGACATTGAATGCCGAACAGGAGCACTATCGGTGGCGGCCGCTCTCGTCGGCGACGGCCGCGTCAGGTCTCGTTGATCCTGACGGATTCCTTTGGCGACGGGTCGCAGACACCCGAGCGAACGCTCACCCCGAAGCGGTCGAGGTGGAATGGCGTGCACAGATCGACCGCGCCGTCGAGGCGGGGATACGAGTGTCACATCTCGATGCCCATATGGGAGCTGCGCTTGCTCCGGAGTGGTGCGAACGGTACATCGCCGTCGGCGTGGACTATGGGGTGCCCGTACTGATCACGAGCACGTTCGATAGCTATGGGCCCAACGATCACCTGGACGGAACGACCGAGTCACAGTTCGCCGAGTTCGTCACGGAGGCTCGCAACGCGGGAATGCCGATCTTTGACACGGTTCTCGAAACCGACTTTGCCCGGCCGGCGGGCCAAGACCCTGACTACCGGGCGATGCTTTCCGGACTCACCGACGACCTGGTGTACTGCGCGTATCACCCGTGCGCACCAGGACCCGGTGAGATCGAGGCGATCGAACCCGGCTCCAACCACGTTCGTACCGACGAATACGCGCTGTTTCGGACGGAGGCGTGGCTCGATTGGCTCGACGCGCAACCGTTCACACTCACGTCGATGGGTGAGCTCCTGGCCTGACCCGCCGAAGCTCGTACGCGACCAGGCTGGCAGCAACCGCAGCGTTGAGGGACTCGACGCCGTTGTCGAGCGGGATCGACAACGTGCGAGCGCATGCCGCCGAAGCCTCAGGCGACAACCCCGTGCTTTCATTGCCAACAACGAACGCAGCCCGTTCGGGTAGATCGGCGCCGAATAGTGCTTCACCCGCAGTGTCGAGGCCGAAGACCTCGAATCGGTGTTCGGACAGGAGCTCCATGGCCTCGGCCGTGTCGACAACTCGCAAGATCGGAGCGCGGAATGCAACGCCGGCAGAAGCCTTGATAGCCACCGGTCCGATCTCGGCCGTTCCCTTGAAGGGGACCACAACACCGTCGATTCCGGCAGCCGTCGCCGACCGAAGGATCATGCCCACATTTGCCGGGTTGTGCACGTGGTCGAGGACGATCACCGAGCAGGCCCAGTCCTTGCCTCGACGCCGCTGCTCGCAGAATTCGCTGAGCTGTTGCATTGCTGGTGCTACGACGTCGGCTACGACGCCCTGATGGTGCCGACTCGATCGGGCGACGGCGGTCACCTTTGTTTCGGAGACGCGCTCGATCGTGACACGCCGGCTTGCAGCCATGCCGGTGATCGTCTGTATCTCTGGCCCGCCGGCTTTGTCGCTCATGAGGATCTTCTCGATCGTCAGCGAGTCGTCGTGGAGCGCCTCGATGATGGGCTTGCGGCCCATCACCGTGAGGAAGCGGTCTCGAGGTGAGTTCACCCGGCCACTACGAACCGAAGCGAACCAACGCCCGCAGCGTCGTGACCGTCATCGACAGATTCGAACGAGATCGAGGTCGCGAGGGTTTGCTCCGACACGTAGGTCTCCATTGCTCGAACTGCCGCCGCGCCTTCCTCGGACAGGTCGAGCGAGAGCGCGATCCGGTCGGTCACCACGAGATCCTCTGTCTTGCGGGCTTCCTGCACTGCTCGCACGATGTCGCGGGCGAGACCCTCGGCTTCGAGCTCAGCGGTGAGGACGGTGTCGAGGACCACCACAGCGTCGTTGCTCGGCAGCGCTGCGGCCGAGACACCCTCGGCCGGTTTGACGTTGAGAGTGAACTCGTCGGGAGACAGCTTGTGGCCAGCGATCTCGATGCTGCCATCTTCGTTTTGTGACCACGCGCCCTGTTTGGCCGCACCGAACACCTTCTGGACGTCGCCACCTAGTCGTGGACCAAGGACGGACCCATTTGGCTGAAGTGAGAACTCGGCAAAGGAGCCGAGGTCGTCGCTGAATGACACCGTCTTCACGTTGACCTCATCTGCGATCAGGTGCGATAAGGAGGCAACGCCATCGGCGCTCGCGCCAGCGACCGTCAGCGATTGCAATGGCAGACGTACCCGGAGGCCCTCGTCCTCTCGCAACCGCAACGCAGCCGAAACGACCGTTCGAACATGGTCCATGCTGTCGACGAGTTCTGGGTCGGCGGGGAAGTCCTCGGCTTCGGGCCAATCGGCGAGGTGCACCGACTCCTCGCCGGTGAGCGAGGTGTAGATCTCTTCCGTCACCATCGGCAGGAACGGTGCAGCAAGTTTCAAGAAATTCACGAGCACCGTGTAGAGCGTGTCGAAAGCGGCTGTTTTGTTCTCGACACTTCCGGTCGAGATCCCCTTATCGCTGTTCTGGTCGCTTTGCTCCGCGACGCTCCCCTCAAGCGCCTTCCCGCTCACGACGGGTAATTCGACATCTCGACCGGAAGTGTCGAGCGAAACGTTGCCGTTCCCCCAAAACCTTTCCCTTGAACGCCGGATGTACCAGTTGTTGAGCGCGTCGAGAAAGCTGCTGATCTGCTCGGTGGCACCGGCGAGGTCGTACGCCTCCATACGCTCCGTGGTGGCTTCGATAACTGCGCGAAGTTTCGCCAGGATGTACCGATCGAGCTCGTCGGTCGAGTCCGTACTGATCTTGGCTCGGTACCCGTCGATGTTCGCGTAGAGCGAGAAGAACGAATACGCATTCCACACTGGCAACATCACCTGACGGGTGACCTCGTCGATCCCGCGGTCCGAGATACGGGCGTCGCCCCCCCGGACGATGTTGGAGTTCATGAAGTACCAACGGAGTGCGTCCGAACCCTGTTTGTCGAAGATCTCGTTGGGCTCGGTGTAGTTGCGAAGTTTCTTCGACAGCTTCGTGCCATCGTCGGCCAGCAAAATGCCGTGGCAGATCACGTTCTGGAAGGAGGGTTTGTCGAAGAGCGCTCCAGCGAGGACGTGCAGTGTGTAGAACCAACCGCGCGTCTGGTTGATGTACTCGACGATGAAGTCCGCCGGGTAGTGCTCCTCGAACCACTCCTTGTTTTCGAATGGGTAGTGCACTTGCGCGAAGGGCATCGACCCGGACTCGAACCAACAGTCCAGAACCTCCGGGATCCGCCTCATCATGGATTCGCCGGTTGGGTCGTCGGGGTTCGGCCGAACGAGTTCGTCGATGTAGGGACGG
>CAXMRH010000164.1:0-6406 GCA_964196045.1 uncultured Chthoniobacterales bacterium
TGGTCGGCCAACCCCGGGTCGTGTCCAAGGTCAACTCCGGTGGCAACTCGATCTATGAGCTCTACGTCGACGCCGGCGAAGCAGTCGCTGTAATACGAGTCGGTGGCGCCCCCGTCATCGCCCGAGGCGGAGCCATAACAACAGGAGCCTGGCACCAGATCGCAGCTGTTTGGGACGGGACAGAGCTCGCCCTGTTCGTCAACGGTGCCGAGGTCGACCGGGTCCCCGCAGCCGGAACGCTCTCGACCGACGTCGCAACCAGCACAGTTCTCGGCAACAACACCGCAAACACCCAACCATTCGACGGTGCAATCGACGGGATTCGAATCACACACACCGCCAACCCACAAACAACAGTGAGCAACAACTACATCAACGCAACTGTCCCGACGTTCGCCTCAGTCGGCGCCGAACAAACCTCGGTTCCCGGCGCATGGACCGTCTCTGGCACCCAAACACGGTCAGGTTCGTTCGCAGTCTCTGCCCCCGACACGACCGGCCCCGGTGCCGCTGCATGGCTCGTAGCTTCAGGAATCGACGAACCCGGTCTCGTGTTCGAATCGTGGTGGTGGTATAGCACCGACACCGGAATCGACCTGTCCTCTGGAACCCGTGCTGGCACGGCACCAACCGACCAATACGAAGCCGGACTCACCTCACCCTCGGGTTGGGAGCTCCGACAACGAAACGGCGGCACCGAATCCTTCGACGCACCCGCCGCAGGACCATCCAGCACAGGTACGTGGGTCGAAGTAGAGATCTGGACCGATCAACTCGGCGACACCCGACTCTTCATCAACGGCACCGAGGAGACCACCTGGACCCCACAAGGAACCGCATTACTGTCCGGCTCAATGGCGCTACGTACCGGGCTCCTCCCAACCGGCCAAAACTGGTACATCGACGACGCCCGAGGACGAAAACTCATCACACCCGAACCACTAACAACCATCGGCCCACTCGACCGCAACTGACCCGCACACCAGAGCGACTATCAGCAAGCGTCGGTGAGCGTCGAAGGTGCGCTCTCTCCGGTGATGAGTTCGTATGCCGCTGACCACTGGTGGCACGAGGCGCCCTCGAAGTCGACGAACAGTGCTGCCGGATCGAGAAGTGCCCAGGTGATGAGGTCGGCGGCCCGCTCGGTGCCTCGATCGTTCCAACCATCGACTGCGAGGTTCCACGATGCTGCTCCGGTGAACTCAACGAAGGCGTTCCGAAGCGGCTCGTCAACGTTCAGGTCCGCCCATGCGTGTGCGAGCTCGTGCACCAGGGCCTGCTCCTGAAGCCGAATCTCAACGCCTGGGTTCTCGTGGCTCCAGCAGATCCGGACCCGCTGGATGCCATCCTCGATGGTCGAGAGGCCGAGGTTGCCGTTGCAGGCATCGATCGAGTCGTGGAAGCTCGGCACCACATCGGTGGGGGCTGCAAGGCCTGCTTGGGTGAAGCGCTCGAAGCTTGATGCCACTAGGTCGCTCTGGGCCGTGGTGAGCTCGGCGATCTCGCCGAGCGTGCTGACTGCCTCTACCTGCGGTGCGGGCGCTGGGGCGGCGTCGGCGTTGTCAGCGGTGAGGAACCCGCCAGCAGCTGCCGTGGTGAGGAGGGTGGTGAGGAGAGTGATGATTGTTCGTGCGGTCCAGGTCATGCACGTACGTTGAATGTGCGGACTTCAGGGCCCCTATGGCTGACTTCATCGTGACTTGGGCCTGACTTATGACCGAATTAAGTCAGCCCAGCGATGTTGAGAAATCAATGGTTTTCGGTGATGTTCTCCACACGAGGAAGAACTAGCTTCAAACGAGGGGGAACAGAGGAATATCGGGTGTTGGGCAAGCTCGAGGTGTTGCGAGACGACGAATCGGTCGACCTGGGGGCGTTTCGACAGCGTGCACTCATGGCGCTCTTGCTCACGTCGCCCAACGGAGTCTTTTCGACCGATCAACTCATCGATGGGCTGTGGGGGGACGATGGCAGTGCCGACCGTCAGAACTCGCTTTGGGTCTACGTGTCTGGTCTGCGAAAAGCGCTCGAACCCGATCGAGAGAAACGTTCTGATGGCTCGATCCTGCTGACCCGAGCGCCCGGCTACTTACTTCACACCGAGCCTGACGAGATCGATTCCGTCCGTTTCGAACACCTTGTCACCGAGGGCAAGGCGCTCGCCCACACCGATCCGGCAGCGGCATCTGTCGTGCTTGGCGAGGCATTGGCCTTGTGGCGCGGCCGTGCGTTCGAAGACTTCACGTACGAGTCGTTCGCGCAAACAGAAATCGCTCGACTGGAAGGGCTTCGCCTCGAGGCGGTCGAGTCCCGCATCGATGCCGATCTCGACCGGGGTATGTCGCGCGAGGTGGTGTCCGAGCTCGAAACGCTTGTTCGTCAGCACCCCTTGCAGGAACGTCTGACCGGACAGCTGATGCTCGCGCTGTACCGATCCGGCCGTCAGGCCGACTCACTGCGCGCCTTCCAACTACTCAAGTCGAGGCTTGGCGACGAACTCGGCATCGAACCTTCGAACTCGATCCGAAAGCTCGAGGAGCAGATCGTCACGGGTGATTCGGCCCTCGAGTCAGGAGCCCGCACGTCGCTGCCCGGTGCCGGCCCCCAGGCTGGACTGTCGGTGCGTGGCTATGAGCTACGGGAGAAGATCGGCGAAGGCGCGTTTGGTGTCGCGTACCGGGCCTATCAGCCCGCGGTAGGTCGCGAGGTGGCGATCAAGGTCATCAAACCCGAGCTCGCGAACGATCCGGAGTTCATCCGTCGGTTCGAGGCCGAAGCACAGCTCGTGGCCAGCCTCGAACATCCGCACATCGTGCCCCTCTACGACTACTGGCGCGAACCCGACGCGGCATATCTCGTCATGCGTCTGATGAAGGGCGGCACCCTGTCGGGCGTGCTCGAATCAAGCGCTCTCACAGCAACCCAGGCGACACGAATGCTCGAACAAGTCGGAGGTGCGCTGAAGACCGCCCATCGAGCGCAGGTCGTACATCGAGACATCAAACCCGACAACATCCTGATCGACGAGGAAGGCAACGCCTAATTGTCGGATTTCGGGATCGCTGTCGGGGCCGACTCCGATGCCGTTCGAGCGGGGCGACGTGTCGCCCGCATCCGACATCTACAGCCTCGGCGTAGTCATGGCACAGGCACTCACTGGATTGAGTGGCGAGATCGTCCAGGTCCGTGGCGCGCTTCCGCCTCCGGCTCTTCGGGTGATCGATCGAGCGACCGCTAGCGACCGCCAGCGACGTGACTGAACCGCCGACACAGGGAGCGTTCTACGCAGGGATGATCGACTGGGTCGATGGGGTCCGGACAATCGACAAAGTCCTGTCCGATATCGACGCCGCGTGGGCTGCGCTCAAGTTAGACGAAGGCGCCTAAGGGCATGCTCGACTAGATAGACGCCGGCGGCTAGTGATCCGCATTTAAGTGCTGGATAAGGCCCATGGTTCAGACTGCCCAAAGACATTGCGCCGAGCGGTGCAATAGAGTCTGAACGCAGGGGGAACGCATGGAATACCGGGTACTTGGAACGCTCGAGGTAATTCGTGACGACAAGTCGGTCGATCTCGGCTCATTCCGACCTCGCGCCCTGCTCGCGCTGCTGCTCACCCAACCGAACTCGGTGTTCTCGACCGACCAGATCATCGACGGGTTGTGGGGCGACGAAGCGGGGGCCGACAAGCAGAACTCGCTATGGGTGTTCGTCTCGGGGCTGCGAAAGGCCCTCGAACCTGAACGCGAGAAACGGACCGATGGGACCCTATTGCTCACGAGGTCACCGGGCTACCTCGTCTCGGTCGAGGCCGACGAGGTCGACTCGATACGGTTCGAGAAGCTTGTGGCCGAGGGCAGGGCTCTGGCCGACACCGATCCAGCGGCCGCGTCGCTCGTGCTCGGCGAGGCCCTGGCATTGTGGCGAGGCCGGCCCTTCGAGGACTTCACCTACGAGTCAGCGTTCCAAGCCGAGATCGCACGGCTGTCAGAGTTGCGCGTCGAGGCCGTGGAGGCGCGCATCGACGCCGACCTGAAGAGGGGTATGGCGCGCGAGCTCGTATCGGAGTTGGAGAGTCTTTCGCGCGAACACCCGCTGCGCGAACGGATCACCGGCCAGCTCATGATGGCGTTGTATCGGTCGGGTCGTCAGGCCGAAGCGCTGCGCGCGTATCAACTGCTGAAGTCACGACTAGGTGAAGAGCTGGGCATCGACCCATCAGGCGCCGTCCGTCGCCTCGAGGAACAGATCGTCACCGCCGACCCTGCCCTCGACTCGCCAAGGGCCACGGCACGGGCAGGCTCTGAGACCGAACCCGGATTGGCGGTGCGGGGGTACGAGCTGCGCGAGAAGATCGGCGAGGGCGCGTTCGGTGTCGCGTACCGGGCCTACCAACCGGCGGTCGGCCGCGAGGTCGCGATAAAGGTTATTCGGCCCGAGCTTGCTGATGACCCCGCGTTCATCCGCCGCTTCGAAGCCGAGGCGCAGCTGGTGGCACGGCTCGAGCATCCCCACATCGTTCCGCTCTACGACTATTGGAGGGAGCCGGGCGCGGCCTATCTCGTGATGCGGTTGATGAAGGGTGGCAGCCTTGCCGACGTGTTGGAGACCAGTGCGCTGAGTGGCCGTCAGGCCGCCCTCGTGGCTGAGCAGATGGCGGGTGCGCTTCACGCGGCACATTCCCAGAGTGTGGTGCACCGCGACGTCAAGCCGTCCAACATCCTGATCGATGGCGAGGGCAACGCGTACCTGTCCGACTTCGGCATCGCTGTCGGAGCCGATGGAGGAATGTCGCAGGATCCGTCGGTCTCGGGGACACTCGCTGCCCCCTATGCATCGCCCGAACAGTTGGCCCAGGGCGAAGTATCGCCAGCGTCGGACCTGTTCAGCCTCAGCGTGGTCCTGGCGCAGGCATTGACTGGACTTCACGGCGATGTCGAACAGATCCGCGGCGCGCTGACTCTGGAGGTCGCGTCGGTAATCGACAAGGCGACGGACTCAGTTCGATCACGCCGCTATCAGGATGCCCGAGCGTTTCTGGATGACTTCCGGGTCAGCCTCGGTGAGGAGGCGGAGAGTGACGACCCGACTGCGCCGCTGGCTGAGGTCGACAATCCGTACAAGGGTCTGCGGTCGTTCAACGAGGCCGACACGTCCGACTTCTTCGGTCGAGAGCGCCTTGTCGATCGGCTCATGTATCGATTGAGCGAGCCGGGTGAGCGGGGCCGGTTCATTGCCCTGGTCGGTCCGAGCGGTTCGGGGAAGTCGAGTGTGGTGAAGGCGGGACTTCTGCCTGCTCTATCCGGCGGAGCGCTTGCATTGTCGGAGAACTGGTTCACCGTTCAGATGGTCCCGGCCCCACACCCATTCGAGGAACTCGAGTCCGCGCTGTTGTCGGTGGCAGTCAATCCGCCGAGTTCAATCCTCGAACAGTTGACCGCAGGCCCGAACGGGTTGGTACGAGCGATCAATGGTGTCCTCCCCGAGGACGGCTCACAGTTGCTCTTGATCATCGACCAGTTCGAGGAGCTGTTCACCCAGGTCGATGCCGGCACAGCGGAACGTTTTCTGGAGGCACTGGTCGCGGCGGTAACCGACTCCCACAGCCGGATACGGGTGCTGCTCACATTACGGGCCGACTTCTACGACCGACCGCTACGCCACCAGACATTCGGCGAACTCGTGCGCGACGGCACCGAGGCGATCACGCCGATGACTCCCGTCGAGTTGGAACGAGCCATCACCGGGCCGCTCGAGGGAACTGGCGTGGCGTTCGATCCAGCGCTAGTCGCAGCGGTCGTTCGCGACGTCGTGGGCCGACCCAGCGCGCTGCCTCTCATGCAGTACACGCTGACGGAGCTGTATGAAGGACGGACGACTGCACGGATTGCCGCGGCAGCCTACGAAGATCTCGGCGGTGTCTCCGGTGCGCTCATAAAGCGAGCCGAAGGCCTGATCTCGGGTCTGTCTCCCGACGGACGCGACGCTGCACGACAGATCTTTCTCCGTCTGGTCACCCTCGGGGAGGGCGCCGACGACACGCGTCGCCGCGTGCTGCTGAGCGAACTCGAAGGCCTTCCAGCGCCTCGCAGTGAGCTCAACGCCGTGCTCGACACGTTCGGGCGACATCGGCTAGTCAGCTTCGACCGAGATCCGATCACCCGTGGCCCAACGGTCGAGATCGCCCACGAGACGATGCTTACGGAGTGGACCCGACTGCGGGACTGGGTCGACGGCGCACGCGATGACGTGCGCAACCAAAGGCGGTTGGCTCAGGCAATGTCAGAGTGGGTCGGCGCCGATCGCGACGATGCGTACTTGCTACGAGGTGGCCGTCTTGATCAACTCCACGGGTGGGCGACCACGGCCTCAATATCGCTGTCGGGTCCAGAGAACGAGTTCTTG
>CAXMRH010000165.1:0-17095 GCA_964196045.1 uncultured Chthoniobacterales bacterium
GCCGACGCCGAGGCGACGTCGAGAACACTCTTCTCCTGAGAGGGACTTCGATGGCCAACGATGCCGACAGTATGAATGGCGCGACCTACCGAGATTCCGGGGTGGATATCGACGCCGGAGAAGCCGCCGTCGAGAGAATCAGGCCACTCGTGTCCTCAACGCACCGATCAGGCGTTGTGGGCGGCATAGGCGGCTTTGGCGGCCTCTTCGATGTGCAGGCAGCGGGTTATGACAATCCACTGTTGGTGTCGTCGACGGATGGTGTGGGAACCAAGGCGCTCGTCGCGACTGCAGCTGGCCGATTCGACTCGATCGGTATCGATTTGGTCGCCATGTGCGTCGACGACCTCGTCTGCCAGGGAGCAGAACCGCTGTTCTTCCTGGACTATGTGTCGGTGGGATCACTCGATGCCGACCAGATGGAATCGCTGGTCGCCGGAATCGCAGAGGGCTGTCGCCAGGCCAACTGTGCACTGATCGGCGGTGAGATGGCCGAACACCCCGGTGTCATGTCGCCTGGTGAGTTCGAGCTCGTCGGGTTCTCTGTCGGCGCAGTCGAACGGGACAACGTGATTACCGGTGAACGGGTCGAGGTCGGCGACGTACTCGTTGGACTCGCCTCGCCCAATCTTCGGTCGAATGGCTACTCGTTGGCACGCAAGATCATGTTCGACATCGGAGGCCGGTCGCTCGACGACCCGGCATATGACGGTGCCGACGAGACGGTGGCCGACGCGCTGCTCGATCCCTCCGTCATCTACACGCCAGCAGTATTGGCAGCCGCAGCCGAGCTCGACGTTCGTGCGGTCGCCCACATCACGGGCGGGGGTCTTCCTGGCAACCTCAATCGAGTCCTGCCGGGCGGAACCGACGCACAAGTGGACACGACTTCATGGGGAGTGCCACCGCTCTTCGGCGAGTTGGCGCGACTTGGCGGTGTGGCGACCGACGAGATGTTTCGCGTGTTCAACATGGGTGTCGGGATGGTTTTGGCCGTGCCACCAGAGCAGGCTGACGCTCTCGCCGATCTTGCCCTCAACCACGGTCACCCTGCAGTCACAATTGGTGAAGTTGTCCCAGGCACCGGCGTCGTACGACTCCGCTAGAAGAACGGATCGTTGCCTCAGTTGGCGTTTGGGGAGCCCTCGCCGCGTGGATTGTCGCCTGCGGAGCGGTAACGTATCTTCGCTCGTCCTTTGGACGGGTGATAGTAGGTCCCGTGGTGAAGTCAGGAGTTCACGCCGCCCTGTCAAGGCGGAGGTCGCGAGTTCAAATCTCGTCGGGACCGCAAAATAAGTTCTGGTCGGGTAGCTCAGTTGGCAGAGCGACCGCCTGAAAAGCGGTAGGTCCCCGGATCGACGCCGGGCCCGACCACCATCGCTCTTCGAACAAGCCACCGCCTCGGCGGTGGTTTGTCGGTTTTGTGATTGGTTTTGATTATTCGCCAGCATTCACCATATGAGTCGCGGCAGTTTCGAAATATTCGACCATCTGCTGTTCGATCTCTGGGTGCAGGTCGCCAGCACGGACCGCTGCGAGCATGTGACGCAGCCACGCCTCCTTCTCGGCGCCCGCAATCACGAATGGTGCATGACGCATACGCAACCGAGGGTGGCCCCGTTCCTCGGAGTAGGTGGTTGGGCCTCCCCAGTACTGCGAGAGAAACTTCATCATGTGATCGCGAGACTCAGTGAGATCATCGGGGTACATCGGACGGATCAGAGGGTCTGTCTCGACAGCGTCGTAGAAGCGATCGATCATTTTCTCGAACCATGGCGCACCGCCAACCGCATCGAAGAGCGTTGTCGGATCGGTCATCTGCAAAGGTTACGACGCATGTGACCAACGCATGCGTTCGGCCCGCGTCTCGACACGGCCTATCGCTACGATGAATGGCATGGAACTCCGAGCGAGCAATGTCTCACGCCTGGACGGAGGAACGTTCGACGTCCTCATCGTCGGTGGCGGGATCAATGGTGCTGTCTCCGCTGCCGTGTTGGCCGGTCGTGGCCTCGATGTGGCGATAATCGACCGAGGCGACTGGGCAGGTTTTACCAGCTCAGCGTCCTCAAATCTCGCATGGGGAGGCTTCAAGTACCTCGAGAACTACGAGCTCAATCTGGTCCGCAAGCTCTCGCTGTCTCGAAACCGGTTGCTGAAGGCGTACCCGTCGAATATCACCCAGTTGGGCTTCCTCGCCGCGCTCGATCATGGTTCGCCATTTCCGCCGTGGCTCGCCGCCCTTGGTAGCTCGGCCTATTGGGCGATCGGCAACTTCCAGACCCATCGCCCTCAGATTCTTGGGCCTGAAGAGATCAAGTCCGAAGAGCCTGTCATCAACATCGAGAACGTTCGCGGCGGCATCGAGTATTACGACGCGTACCTCCGGGACAACGACAGCCGCTTCGTGTTCAACTTCGTGCGCCAGGCGATCGAGGCCGGAGCGACCGCAGCGAACTACGTGGAGCTCGTGTCCGCGAACCGGATGGACGACACGTGGAACGTCGAGCTGCTCGACGCGGAAAACGACGAACTCCTCACGCTCACGACGAAGGCGATCGTGAACGCAGCGGGACCCTTCGTCGATGGACTGAACGAGAAGTGGCAGAACCAAACCAGTCATCGGATCGTCTATTCCAAAGGTATCCATCTGGTTGTCCCCCAGCTGACCGAGAACGAACGGGTTCTCGCGTTCTTCGATGACACACAGCGATTGTTCTACGTGATCCCCATGGGTCGTCGTTCCGTGATCGGTACCACCGACACCCGGGTCCCGACCCCGTTCACCGATGTAACGGACGAGGACCGCGACTTCCTCCTCGAACAGATCAACAACCGCCTCGATCTCGACTCGCCACTCACAAAGAGCGACATCATTGCCGAACGGTGTGGAGTTCGTCCGCTCGTCGTTGCTAACGACGGGGACGACAAAGAAGACGTCGACTGGACCACGCTCTCTAGGAAACACGAGATCGACCTCGATGTGGAGCGTCGGATCGTGACGATCTTCGGCGGCAAGATCACCGACTGTCTCAACGTGGGCGAAGAGGTCGCAGCGGAAATCGAGAAGCTCGGGTTTGTGCTAGAGCCTGATCAGGGTGACTGGTATGGCGAGCCGGCTGAGGAAGTACGCAACGACTTCATGCGCCAGGCGAAGCGAATGAAACTCGACGCTCTTCGACACAAGCACGGTGTCGAGCCACTCAGTGAACGGCTCTGGCGTCGGTACGGGCGCCGCGCCTTCGCGATGCTCGATGAGATTCGTGAGAACCCGACGATGGGCGAAGATATTTTGAAGTCAGCCGACTACCTACGGGTGGAACTGCATCACGCTGCTCGTCACGAGATGATCACGCACCTCGACGACTTCATGTTGCGACGTTCGAAGATCGATCTCGTCGTCCGCAACGAGAAGATTCGTGAAGGTGATGGCTTAGCGGAGGTCGCCCAGATCCTGTTTGGCGATCAAGCGGAGAAGAAGCTTGGCGAATACTTGGTGGAGAAGGATCGCTCCGCCGCGTGATCATCAAAGATTCGAAGCGCCGGCAATCCCGAGTCCAAGGGGAAGGGCGATGGCGGCGAGTACGCCGAGGATCAACGCCACGACGATGAATACGACCGAGTCATCACCTGGTGGATTTCCGCAGCGACCGATTGTCTCGTAAAGCGCTCGGACCGGAGCGTCCGTCGTGAGTTTGATTCGCTGCCGTGCCGTCGCTGCTCCGCGTACGACGATCCACGATGCGATCGCAGCCATGACCGACACGAGCAGCGACGCCACGACCTGCCAGTACCACGTGTTCAAACCCGCGATCAGGACCTGTAGTGAACCCAGCAGCCACGACAGCACCGCACCACCGAAGATGAATGTCGGGACTCCGAGGGCGCTCGTGTTGAACGTCGGTTCGAGCCGTTCAGCTTCGATGCGCGCCCGACGAAGTTTGTTGCGAAACGAGTTGTCGAGTGCTGTGTTCGCCTCTCGCCGCACGTAAAGCCAGTGAATGTTCTTGATGAGCCGCTTGAGATGCTGACGGACGATGAACCGGGTGACGAGCTGAACGAGGAATCCAGCGACGTGGTTGAGCGGCCCGATGGGGGCTCGTGTTTTGACGCCTCGCGCCCCGTTTCGGTCGAGCACTTCGAGGGAACGGACCATCAACATGTGAGCGGACTCGAAGCGTTCTGGATGGCCGAGCGGCCAGGTCGAAGAGAGCTCGAGAATGATGTCGGCGTCGACCTCAGACGATGCTCCGAGTTCGGCGAGAACTTCGTCCTTGGCCGCCGCGTCAGACTTTCGCACCAGCTGAAAGGCGTTGAATCGTTCTTCCAGCTCGTCCAGGACCAGGTTGGGTTCATCCATTCAAACGACTGTACGCGCCGGCGTGTCCTCGAAGGGCCGATGAACGAGCTAGTTCATCGGGTACAGACGGTGGTTCTCGAGCTCTTTCGACAGGGCCACCGCCTCGGCAGTTCGCCGAGCGATGATGTCAACGGTTGCTGTTCCTTGGTCGAGCTCGAGACGTAGGGCTTCGGATCCGGACAACTGATCGAGCCAGTCGGGGCGGACCACGATATCGACGTTGTTGCGCTCACCTTCGCGGTTGAAGACGTCGAGCAGGTGTATCCCGGCATCGACTGGCGAGAAGACCGCCGGGTTGGTGATGGTGAACTCTACGACCGGAATCTCCATGCCGAGAAACGCTGGTTCGACGGTCATCGCAGGCAGCATCCGCGGGTTCGCTGTCGCGGCTCGGGCGCGGAGCCCTGGAATGTCTCGTGCTTCGATCTCGGCTGTAACTCTGTCCGTGTCGAGCCATGGTGCTCCGAGGAGCTCGAATACTCGATCGGTGCCGCGGCCGAAGCTGAGCGATGTCGCTTCGAAGTAGACCAACGCCGGATAGAGCAACGCGGTGTCAGGACTCGTTAGCGCTGGACTAGGTGGGACCCACTCCAGGCCCGTGTCGTGCCATCGCATCGAAGCATTCCAACCTGTCATCTCGACCACAGACAGTTCGAGATTCTCGAGCCCATCCAGCCATGAATTCTCGGTGATGGCGCCAGCAAGCTCACCCGCTGTCAGGCCGTATACATCGGAAACCGGGTATTGGCCCACGAACGAAGCGAAGGCCTGGTCGAGCACACCGCCGTCCACCGACCCGGCGAGGGGATTCGGGCGATCGAGGACGACGAATTCGATGTTCGCCTCTGCGGCAGCTTGCATCGCAAAGCCCATCGTCGAAATGTAGGTGTAGTACCGAGCTCCCACGTCCTGCAGGTCATATAGGAGCACGTCAACGTCGTCGAGCATTGATGCCGTCGGCTTACGCGTTTCTCCGAAGAGGCTGTAGATCGGGACGCCGGTGCTCAGGTCCACTTCGTCTTCCACGTACTCGCCGGCGTCTCTCGTGCCGCGTACGCCGTGTTCGGGTCCGAATAACGCGATCAGCTGCACGTTCTCGGCCATGTCCAGGTGATCGGCAAGGTGCGTGCCATCAACAACGGAGTTCTGATGGCCGATCAGTCCCACCCGGAGGCCATCGATGATCGAGAACCCGCTCTCCACCAACAGGTCTGCTCCGGTACGGACTCGTTCAGGAATTGACGGCTCGGCCACGGTCCGAGCATTGTCCGCGCTGCTTGTCGCCGGCTCTGTGGTCTGTACGAGCTCCGTCGATCTGGTCGTGGTTCCAACACCTACTCGGTCGAGACCTGTCGAGGCGCATGCTGCGGCGGCGAGACCCACACAACCGACTACCAACCAGATCGGAACCAACCGAGCCGGTCGAGGCGAGATCATCTGGCCATGACCCGCTCTGGTGCGCTGCCGACATCATCGGAGCGCGCTCTACGTAGCGCTTTGATCTTGGTGTCGATTTGCAGGCCAAGATGGCGGGCGATGACCAAGAGGGCCATGGCGACGAGTCCATCCATCCAGTAGTGGTTTCCGGTCACTGCGACGACCACGAACGTGACTGCGAAATGTATCGGTCCGATCCATCGCCATTTGCTGGTCGATGCGGTGAGGGCTGCCCAAGCAATGATGGCCGCCCAGGCCACGTGGATTGACGGCATTGCCTGAAGCTGGCCGGCGATCCCTCTCCCAAGCGCTCCATATACCGATTGGCCGTACGCCAAGCCGGTGTCGATCATCTGGGTCTCGTCGGTTAGTCGAGGTGGTGAAACGGGGACGAGCTGAATCGCTAAGCAGATACCGGTCACGAGTGCGAGAGCGTTCCTCCAGCCGGAGTATTCCGAGCGGTGTCGTGCGAACATCCACACGAGAAAAATGCCCATCGCCGGGACGTGGGCCCCCGCGTAATAGATATTCGCAGCCTGGGTCCAGAAGCTGTGGGGTATCAGCGCATTCTGAAGCGTCAGCTCGTTCGGTAGCCGCAGGGTCCGCTCAACGTCCCACAGCCAAGCCCCGCGAGCTAGGGCGCGATCGATGCCGAGCAACGACAACCGGCCGGCTAGTTGCCAGAGGCTGTAGAGCACAGAGACCAAGGCAGCTTCACGAGCAAAGGCGGCAAGTCCTGGCCGGGAGAACACGAGCACCCGTGCGAGCGCGGCGAATCCGATCGCCAACACAATGCCGTATTCCCACGGGAGCCACATGTCTCGACGGTAGTGGTCAGGAGGGTTTCAGCGACGCCGGCCTGTCGTGACCGAGCGGTTCGGAAGATTCAGCTACTGCGAAGCCAGATCTGTTCGTGACCGGCGTCTTCGCCAACCATCCGCCGGCCTATGTCGGTGATCATGCTGACTTCGGAGAGAAAGGCTTCGGTTGGCTGTATGAACTCGAGCCCGTAGCGACGGAGCGTCTTGTTGTCTCCGCCCGGCTTCTCCCAGCGAACGATAGCGGCGGTCTTTTCTGGGCCTAACGCGACTTCGACGACCTGACCGCGGCCCAGCTTGTCACTCTTATTGGCATAGACCGAGGCTCCGAACATCGACATGTCAGCGACTGGTACTTCGGCAGTGCGTGCTCGTCCGAGCGCTCCCTGTCTGGGAATCCAAATTTCGACGACCGTGTCGGTCATATATCGACGAGCAGTCCTGCGTTCCACATCAATGTGATCGGCCGATGTCCTTCCGACTTGAGCAGTTAGGGCTGTCGGGATCACGTGGTCAACCGTTCGTCGGACCGAAGCACCACCTTTTGGACTTTCCCCATCGAATTACGTGGCAGTTCGTCCACGATGACATAGACCTTGGGCACCTTGAAGGGGGCGAGGGTTTCGCGAAGTCTGCTCTGGAGTGCCGTTGAATCGAGCTCGAAGTCGGGTTCGACGACTAGTACGCCGATTGCCTGTTCTCCGAAGTCGACATCGGGTACACCGACTACTGCCGATTCGACGATGCCGTCCATCAAATCGAGAGCAAGCTCGACCTCCTTCGGATAGATGTTGAGGCCGCCAGAGATGATCATGTCTCCAGCGCGACCCTCGAGGCTCAGCCTGCCCTCTGCGTCGATTGCACCCATGTCGCCGGTCACGAACCAACCGTCGTGATGTTCGGCGTCTGTCCGTTCGGGGAGTCGCCAGTATCCGGCGAAGACGTTCGGTCCTTGCACCTCCACCACTCCAACCGTGCCGGTGGGGCAGGGGAGACCGCCGGGGTCGACCGTGCGAATCCGAACGGCTGGCAACGGAAATCCGACGGTGCCTGGCACGCGATCGCCTTCGTACGGGTTCGAGGTGATCATGCCGGTCTCGGTCATGCCGTACCGCTCGAGAATCTTATGGCCCGTTCGTTCCGTGAAGGCTGTGTGCGTCGCTTCGGTCATCGGAGCGGATCCCGACGTGAACAGGCGCATCTTGGAGCAGAGTTCATCGGTGAAGTCGGGGTGCTCGAGAAGCCGGTGGTAGTGGGTCGGCACCCCCATCATGACCGTCGCTTCCGGAAGGAGTGCCATGGTCGTCCCAGGCTCGAAGCGCTCACAGAATAGGACGGTGCTGGCATTCAGCATCGCTGTGTGGAGAGCGACGAATAAGCCGTGCACGTGGTAAATCGGCAAGACATGCAACAACACGTCCCCGGGAGTGAATCGCCAGATGGCATGCAGGCTCAGAGCGTTCGAGGTCAGGTTCGCATGGGTGAGCATTGCGCCCTTCGACCGACCCGTCGTACCGGAGGTGTACACCATCGCGGCCAAGTCGTCAGCCATCCGTGTTTCGACACCAGCCCACGGTTCGGCAGTGGTGGCGTTGGCTGACAGTTGTTCGATTGCGACCGGCGTCCGTGCACCAACAACAGCTCGGTCGACCTCGTGCACGAACACCGCAGGTGCTGCATCGTCGAGGAACTTCTCCACTTCGTGAGCGGTGTACGAGGTGTTCAACGGAACGTACACAGCACCCATTCGAAGACAGCCGAGGTAGAGCGCCACGCCATCGACCGACTTCATCGTCTGGACGACGACCCGATCACCGGGTCGGGTGTCGAGATCGCGGAGTACCGTCGCGAACTGACCAGCTCGGACATCGATCTCGCGGTAGGTCACCGGGACCCCGTTGCCGGGGACGAGAAATTGTCTATCGAGCGCAACGGCCCAGTGCGAGCGGAATAGATCGTAGATGTTGCCGTTCATTTGTGCCTCTAGAAGGTGGTGTAGGCGTAGCCGACCGCCGCTTGGATCTCGACGGCTTCCAGCTTGGCTCGGAAGGATGGCATTCGCTTGCCGCCGTTTGTCGCCTGTGCGATCGCTACGGCTTGGTCTGGCTGCTCGATCGCGAGCCCATGAAGACTCGGCCCGCGACCACCGCTGCCATCAGCAGAATGGCAACGAGCGCAGTTTGACTCGAAGACCTCTTGCCCGGTGAGGGCTGTCTCGACGCCTTCGGTGGTCGGGGTGGTCGCGGTGGTCGCGACTTCCTCTTCGTCAGGGCTCGAGGCGGCCTCACCGGTGTTCCAGACGGCCTTTGCGCCTTCGTGTCCGGTCCTTATGGTCCAGACAAGCGACAGCACAGCGAATGCGACGACCAAGACCCCGGACACAACCGCGGCAGGATCGCGCCCTGTCGCCGATGCTCGCTTGTTCACCGCGACCATGCCAACGATCGCCACGGTGAGGCCAAGGACGAAGAAGCGCAACGTGCTCCCGAGGTCGCGATGTGGGTCGATGAAGTCATCCTTCAGCCCGAGCGATTCCACGAGTTCTTCGCCGCTCTTGGCGGCGACGAAAGTTGCAATGACCGTGAGTACGGCCAGCGCGATGATGGGTCGTGCGTACTGGTCCCGAAACTGCGGACGAGCCGCCATAGCCAAACCGAGTACGGCCAGAAGGGGAATTGCCACCACGGGAAAATGCACCATGAGTGGGTGCGCGGGTAGATCGAAGATCGTCTCCATCCGGGGATCGTAGTTGCCGAAAATTGGCCAGAGTCGACATGTGACAAAGTTGGGAACGCTGCGCGACGAGGCGACGAGGGCCCGGTCGTCAGCGGTTTACTGAGAGCATGTTCACCCGACCGCGTGCAGCGTTGGTTCTTCTCCTGGCTCTCGTTTTCGTCGCCTACTTGGCTGCTGGGGAAGAAGAGTCGACGGTTTCTCCCGCATCCACCGAACCCGCATCCACCGAACCCGCTGATTTTCCCCGTGGTGAGGCACGTGACTTCGGTCCACCTCCCGCGGTCTCTGAGGGTCCCTTGTCGGCGGAGGTGGTAGATGCAATTGACATTCTGTTCGATGAGCCGCAGGACGGTCTGCTGCTACTTGACGAGTCGGGGGCGGTTCGCTCGTTGGGGTCATCCGGTGATGCGCGCTTGGGTTGGGTACTGAGCGACCTCCTTCGCATCACACGAGACCCTGGCAACGCTGCCTTCCTAGCCAGTTCTGCGAGCGAACTCCTGGGCCCCGAATTCAGCGCCTTCTCGGCGTGGGGAGAGGTCACCGATCATCTGATTGCGTGGGATACGCCCGCTCCCCCTGACTACATCGACATCAAGCGCAACGTTCTCACGAGCATCGTGCCCGACTGGGAACCCTTCTTCGATCCGGACTCTGACATCGACTGGCGGTACATCTCGTGGGGCGGGGTCCGAATCGACGATCGCCCGTTCGATACGACCGACGACCCGTGTAGTTGCATCCCTGCTGCAGACAACCCTGAGGTGACATCGGCAGAAGAGGCCACCTGGCTCGATGATGACGCGGTGGTCTTCGGGGTGGAGATCGACGGTGAATCGCGGGCGTACCCACGACGGATCATGGAAGTCCGCGAGATGGTCAACGACACCCTTGGCGGCCGCGACTTCGGGATGCCCTATTGCACGCTGTGCGGATCGGCTCAGGTTTGGTTCACCGACGATTTACCCGATGGCTTGGAGCGGCCGGTTCTCCGCACCTCTGGGCTACTCATGCGTTCGAACAAGGTGATGTTCGATCTCAACACCTTCTCCATCTTCGACGCGTTCCTCGGGTCAGCTCAGACAGGGCCCTTGGCTGAACTGGGCATCCAGCTCAACCAGCACTCGGTCGTCACCTCGACGTGGGCCGACTGGCGAGAGGCCCATCCCAAGACGACCGTACTCATCGAGGATCTGGCGCTCGGACGCGACCCGGACCTTCGCAATACCCGCGACGCCGATGGGCCGGTATTTCCGATCGGCGACGTGGATCCTCGGCTCGCGGTCCAAGAGGACGTCTTGGGAGTCCTGACGGCAGACGGATCACCACTTGCCTTCCATGTCGCGTCCGCGCAGACAGCTCTCGAGCGCGGCGAGACAATCGACGTCGATGGCATCAGCGTGATCGCCGATGGGGGAGGTGTGCGCGCCGTCGATGCGACTGGCGCAGACGTTGGCGGGCATCAGGCATTCTGGTTTGCGTGGTCGCAGTTTTACCCCGAGACCACGCTCTGGCCGAACGTAAGCTGATGAAACACATCCACCAGGCGTCAGGTCGGTGCGTCTTCTCGATGGCCGTCTGCGTGTAGCGCAAATCGGCCGTCGTCGATCGAGTGAACCGGATCGTTCCGGGTCCAGGGCCATCCGCCGAACTCCGTCCGCTGGTAGTCCTCGAAGGCTTGTTGAATTTCGGCTCGAGTGTTCATGACGAACGGTCCGTGCCGCTCGACCGGTTCTCCGATCGGGGTTCCTTGCAGCAGCAGGATCTCGATCGGCTCGTCCGGCGCCGCGATCTCCAGATCAACGTCGCAGCGAACTTGCACACCAGTTCGGCCAACAAACCGCTGATCTTCGATCGTCAGGCCGGACCCGGCGAACTGATACAGCACCCGCGAACTCGACGCGGCTCCCCCAGGAACTGTCCATCTAGAGCCTGCAGGCAACGTGATGTGCCACATGGCGATGTCGGCTTCCGAACGCGCCGCCCACGAGTTCGGTGGAGGTTTCGGTGGTTCAACATCGCCGAGTTGACCAGCGATGATTGTGACCGTGCCCCCACCATCGAGCTCAAGCGTTGGCATTTTCTCGGACCACAACATGGTGAAGTACGGGTCGACCAACTTGTCGGCCGCGGGCAAGTTGAGCCAGACCTGGAAGAGCTCGGTGTGGTTATCCGAGTCTGTGTTGACGAGTGGGAACATCTCGGAATGTACGATTCCGGATCCTGCGGTCATCCATTGCACGTCGCCACGCCCGAAACGTGCCGTCGCACCAAGCGAGTCCGAGTGGTCGATCAAACCTCGGCGAGCAAAGGTGATTGTCTCAAAGCCACGATGGGGGTGTTGGGGAAACCCGGGGACCGAACTCCCGTGGTACATCGACCATCCGTCGATACCGCTGAAATCCGAGCCGATGTCACGCCCAGCGAGAGATTCGGAAGGAGCGAACTCACCATTGCCTGGCGGGTAGGCGTCCTCGTGATGTGCGCAGAAGAGGAAGGGGTCGAGTGTGTGCCACTGTGGGCCTAGCTCGGTCGTTCCAAGTACAACGGATTGCGCACCATCAGTCATGGATTCGAGGGTATCGGTCGCCTAGGCGGTCACTCGAACCGATGCGCGGTCAATCGTGTGGATATAGGTCGTTCGACTCACGTTTCACCGCTGCGGCCGACGGGTCAAGGGTGAAGCTATTTCTGCGCAATGACGAGGCGTATGCAGCGGATGGAGCCCGACGGGAACGACAGCTCAACGCGTCTCGGATTCGGCCCTGGTCATGGCTGAACGAAGAATGAGCGAAGCTGCGCGAAGTCCACAACACCTAGGTCTGCTCTCACGTGCTACGAAGAGCACATGGCTGGTGAGTACGACAACGATGATGCCGAGGACGAGCAGAACGAACACGATGATTTGGGCCTCGATGCGGCGTATTCGCTCGAGACACCAGACGACAGCCGCCGGCTGTATGCAAAGTGGGCGTCGACATATGACGAGGACTTCATCGGACCCACCGGGTACGTGTACCACGAGAACCTCGTCGCAGCCTTCCTCGACGCGGGTGGCTCGGCTGGCGGATCGATCCTCGACGTGGGGTGTGGCACAGGCATTGTCGGCGTCGCGCTGAGTGATATCGGCGAGAAGAAGATCGATGGAATCGACATCTCCCCCGAGATGATCGAGGTAGCCGCCTCGAAACAGAATGTGTTCGGCGAGCGTGTGTACCGTTCGTTGTACGTGGCGGACCTGACGTTGCCGCTCGAGATCCCAGACGACAGCTACATGGGCATCCTCAGCACAGGAACGTTCACCCACGGTCACCTGTCTCCTGAGCCCATTCGAGAACTCGTACGCATAGCGGCCCCCGCAGCTGTTTGTGCGATCGGCGTCAACGCTGAGCACTATGTAGCGATGGGTTTCGACGCCCTCTTCGGGGAGCTCGCAGGTAACGGCACGATCTCTTTACCCGACATCATCGACGTCTCGATCTACGAGGCCATGACGGGTGAACATGCAGGCACTCGCGCAAACGTCGTGCTGTTCCAGGTCCTTGCGTGAGCACTTCGAGTGGGAATATCAGTTGGGCCTCGGACGCTGAACAGACGGACCGCTAGCAAAGGGGAACGGCGATGGCCGAGATGCAAGATTCGTGGAAAGAGGTAGCCGGCAAGGCCGAAGCACTCGGCCTGAAACTAAAGCTGCACCTCGAACAAGAACAAGACGACGGACATGAAGCGCGCGAGGAAGGCGACACGAAAGCCCTGGTCGATGAACTCGGACGAAAACTCACTGATGCCTTTGATTCGTTCGGCAACGCTGCCAAGGATCCGGCGGTGCACGAGGACGTCAAGGACGTTGGGCGGCTCTTCAAAGATGCGCTTGTCACGACCTTCAACGCGGTCGGCGCCGAAATCTCTTCCCGCACGAACACCTCGAGCTCTAGCTCAGACACGGCACCTCAGGATGCCGTGCTGGACGACGTGGTGGAAGATGACCATGCAGGCGACGAAACAGATGACGGGGACGCGTAGTCCGTACTAGGCAGGCGGCTACGAACAGTTCCTGAGCGCGGTCACGGCCGCGCTGATCTCGTCGGTTGTCGTCGTGTAGTGAACAGACATCCGAATGAGCGGTGGTAGCGCGCGCCGGGTCGAATCCCAGAGCGTGGCATCGGGCGAAGACACCGAGACGTTGATTTTCTGCTCTCGCAACTGCTGCTGCACGTCGTACGGGTCAACGCCGTCACACGTCGTCGTGATGATTCCCGCCCGCTGAACGCCGAGGTCGAACACGGGCAGCCCCGCGTCGTCGAGTGAGTCTCGCAGACGTTCGGCTTGTTGCTTCACGGTGGGTTCGATTCGTTCGATACCGATCGACGCCGCATGGTCGACCGCTGCACCGAGGCCAATCCAGGCAGCATGGTTGAACTCCCAGTACTCGAAGCGCCCGGCGTCGGGGAGCAGTTCGTAGCGATCGGGAGCGACCCAATGTGCGCTGTGGTAATCGGGGTGATCGGTTTCCAATATCGGAAACATCGACTCACGCACGTACGAAAACCCCGTGCCTCGAGGACCGCGGAGGAATTTCCGGCCAGTGACCGACAACATGTCGCACCCGATGTCGTCCACGTCGATCTTCATCTGGCCCGTCGACTGGCATGCATCGAGCAGATACGGGATACCGGCCTTCTTGGCCAGAGCACCGACTTCGACCGCTGGATTGATCAACCCGCCGTTGGTTGGCACGTGAGTGATGGCGATCAGCGCCACGTCGTCGCCGATGGACGTCTCGAGCGCCTCGAGGTCGAGTTGCCCCGTGTCGTTGCTCGGCACTACCTCGACGGTCACGCCGAAACGCTTTTGTGCGCGGAGGTACGCTACGGCGTTTGCGGCATACGCGGCTTCGGCGGTAAGGATCTTCTGGCCTGCCCGCATCGGGAGCGACCAGAAGGCGGAATTCCAAGCGAAGGTGGCGTTCTCGGCCCTCGCTATTTCCGACGGTTTTGCGCCGATGAAGCTGGCGATTGACGCATACACCGCGGTTTCGGTTTCGACAGCCGCGTCTGCAGCCGCGGCGCCGCCGATCTCTGACTCGAGCCGGAGGAAGTCGATCTGCGCGTCGATGACGACTTGTGGAGGTAGCGATGAGCCGGCGTGGTTGAGGTGGTTGACGTGCCTGGTCCCCGGGGTGAGTTGCCGCTGCGCCTCGACCTCCGCTTCAGTTAGGACTTCCGCAGTCATACCCGGCCTTTCGGGATGACTTCGTAGCCCGGTTCTTCAGGTTCGTCATCAACGATCTCGTCGGGAAAGCCCGGTGCCAAGATGCTTAGTCCGGTCGCCTCTTCGAGGCGCTTGATGATGTTGGGTGACCATTCCCGTTCGCCGAAGCGAGCGGCTCCGTCGTTGACGATATCGATGAGGACCGGGCTGATCTCGAGGGGTACGTCGTGGCGATCAGCCACGTCCTGGAACAGCCCGATGTCCTTCTTGACGAGGTCCATCGTGAAGTTGATGTCGCGGCTGCCGTTGAGAATGACCTGACCTTCGGTCTCGTGGACGAATGAGTTTCCGCTCGAGATAGCGATCGCTTCATACGTCGTGTTCAGGTCCATCCCGGCGGCTGCGGACGTGACCAAGGCTTCACACACGGTTAGGAGGTTGGCCGTGGCCAGGTAGTTGGTCATCACCTTGAGCATCGACGCCGAGCCGAGCTCCCCCGTGTGCAGGATGCGGCGACCCATCGTGGTCAGGATCGGAAGAATTTGTTCGAACGTGGGACGGGCACAGCCCGCGAAGATGGCGATGTTGCCGGTCGCTGCGCGATGGCATCCACCAGACACGGGACAGTCCACGGGTTCGGCGCCAACGGCGCGAACCTTCTCCCCAAGGCGCTTGACCTCGGCTTCGTCCGTCGTCGACATCTCCATCCAGATCTTGCCAGGGCCAAATCCTGTGAGCAGGCCGTCGTCGGCTTCGAGGACCGAGGCGCTCGCAGCTGGTGACGGCAGACAGGTAATGACGGCGTCGCAATCTTCCGCCATGGCTTTAGGTGACTCACCCCACGTCGCACCTGCATCGAGGAGGGGTTGTGCCGCCGCCATGTCGAGGTCGCGCACGACCAGGTCAAAGCCGTTTCGAAGAATCGAACTCGAGAGCTTTCCGCCCACGTTTCCAAGTCCGATGAAGCCGATTTTCATTGCGTGACGTCCCTGTGAATCGATGTGCGAAGCCGAGGACTACCTCCGTTCCACGATGATTCGGAGAGTATTCCACGGCCATTCGGACGAGTCATCACTTGAAATCGCAAATTCTGATGGTTTCCTAGAGGAGTGGATGACGACCGCCCGCAGAACGACTCTGCGCCTGAGGACGAGCTAGCCCTCGAAGCAGAGGCAGTCTCGGTGATCCACCGCGCACACACCTCACACGTCGCGTCGGCCCGTCGTTACGCCACCGGCCTGGCTGACGAGGCATCGTTCCTGTCTGAGGAAGGCCCGCGTGAGACCGAAGCCGAAGCTGGAGACGAAGATGGTGAGGCCGCGGTGGAGGCGGCCACTGCTCGAGCAGCTTCTGCGCGGGCCCTGCTCGCATGGAAACGGGTTCGTGAACTCGAAGCGGGCGGCAGCGCCCTTGCGTTCGGTCGACTGACGAGTGCGGAGGGGCGGGATTACATCGGTCGGATGAGTGTGATCGACGGCGACAACGTCTACCTCATCGATTGGCGAGCGCGGGCAGCCGAGCCCTTCTATCGAGCCACGCCCCTCGAACCGCTTGGCGTCTCGCATCGCCGGCACCTGCACTTCAGCGACGGAGAGCTCACCAACTACAGCGACGAGATCTTCGACGCGTCAGTCATCGGCGAACAACGGCATCTACGAGGTGAAGCTGCACTGCTGGCAACCTTGGCCGAACGCACCGATGGGCGAATGCAGTCGGTTGTTGCCACGATCCAAGCAGAACAGGATGCGGTGATTCGCGCTTCGGCAAAGGGGCCCCTACTCGTACAAGGCGGGCCAGGCACCGGTAAGACGGTGGTCGCGTTGCATCGTGCGGCATATCTGCTCTACGCCGATCGAGCTGCCCTGGCGGAAACCGGTGTCTTGATCGTTGGTCCGAGCACGGAGTTCCTCACGTACATCAGCGACGTGTTGCCTTCCTTGGGGGAGAGCGGTGTCGTGTCCGTGACCGCCGACCGCCTGTACCCCGGGGTGTTGCTCGATCCCGACGCGTCGGCCGCGGTTGCGGAACTCAAGGGCAGCGACGCCATGGTCAAACTGCTCGCTGCGGCAGTCTCTGAACGTCAGCGAACCCCCGTCGTGCCGCTCACGGCGTGGTACGGGAGCCGTCGCATAGTCGTCGCAGTGGACGAGCTTCAGCAGTTCATGGCGATGGCGGGGCGCCAGGTCACGCACAACTCTGGTGCTGGGGTGCTGCGGCGCCTCGTTCTTGAACGACTTTTTAAGGAGGTCCACGAGCCGAGTTTCGGTGGGCGCGACGACATCCTCGACTCGTTGGAGGAGTCCACCGACGTGTCGTGGTTCTTCGAACGGCACTGGCCGGTGCTCACTCCCGAACAAGCACTCAACGACCTCTTCGGATCGCCAGCCCTGTTGGCCTCTGCGTGTAGAGCAGCTGGACTCGATGACGACCAGGGAGTCCTGCTTCGCCGTGAGCGAACAAAGGAGGGCGAACTTTGGCGTCGTCGTTGGTATCGGAGCGATGTACCCCTGCTCGACGAACTCCTTCATGTGCTCGG
>CAXMRH010000166.1:0-3355 GCA_964196045.1 uncultured Chthoniobacterales bacterium
CTCTTGATCAATCGGATCGACGACGTGCGACCCGACGACCCTGATGACTCGATGAAGATCTGGTGCATCGACTTCGGCGAATTCGGCGTGGCCCTGATCGAAGGCATCGACCGTGCGAAGACTTCACAGGTATCGGCATTCGTCGAACGCCACGGTGACCACTCGGTCCAGCACGTCGCCTACGACACGCCCGACCTCGAGAAGTTCCAGGCCCATATGAAGGCCATGGGCGGGACCCCACGCGGAGAGACCCTCGTGCGAAACGATGGCTTCGGCACACTCAAGCAGATGTTCGCTCGCGGCTATGAAGAGGGATCAGCAGATGTCTCGACGTTCCCCGAATACGTGGAACGACCGAACGCCGAAACCGCAGACGACGTCAGCATCACCTTTGCGGAGGAGACCGGCAAAGGTTTCTACGATCAGGTTGCTGATGCGGTCCAGCAGGGAGATCTGGAACCTTTCTTCGATTTCTCGCAGATGCCCAGGGAGTGGAGCGTTCCTGAGGCGCGCCCGCTCGAAGGCGCTCGCTGATCAGGAAAGGCCGATGGCCTCGAGCCGAGTCGTCAACTCGTCGAGCCGTTCGATATCAGCGTTCGCGAAGCTGAACCGAATCATCGACTCGTCCTCGGGCATGAACGCGGTGCCGGGAATCGTGAGCACCCCTTGCTCGAGGAGGAGTTGCTCGACGACATCCTCTGTGGGCTTCGCTGAGTGGGGGTGGCGAACCCACCCGTAATACGCGCCGGTCGAAACTAGATCGAATCCGCCTGGACGGCTCGCCATCACCTCCGAGAACCGATTCTGTTTGGCGGCGATCTCCGCTATCTTGAGCGCTCGCCACTCCCCCGCTTCAGTGAGCCCGGCGTGAGCAGCCTCCTGCCCAATTCGGGGCGCGCAGATCGTGACGCAGTCGATCAGCTTGGCGACCTCCACCAACAGTTTTGGAGATCCGACCACGGCACCGACTCGCTGTCCTGGTATTGCCAGATCCTTCGAGAACGAGTGGAGGCTGACGACATGATCGCGCCAATCGCTCGTGGTGAAGAGTGCGTGCGGTGGTTCGTCTCCAGGCACGAACGATCGATACGTCTCGTCGATGATCAGAGCGATGTCGTGGGCCTTCGCGAGTTCAGCGAACTCCGCGAGCGTCGACGGCGACAGGATGTGGCCGGTGGGGTTCCCGGGGGTCACCAGAACGATAGCCGTCGTTCGTTTACCGATGAGAGCTTCAGCCTCGGCGACCGTTGGGTTGAGTCCGTCGGCAGGCCGCAGATAACGCGGCACAACGGAGTCAAGCCCAAGCCACATGTCGTGGTTGAAGTAGAACGGCACCGGCAAGATGACTTCGTCGCCTGGTTCGCAGAGTGCTGAGGTAACCATGGCAAACGCCTGATTACAGCCGGCCGTGATACAGACGTCTGCAACGTCGACCGCGCCGCGATACGCGTTGGAAAGTTCGTTTGCGAAGGCCTCCCGCAGATGTGCCAGGCCAAGGAGCGGTGCGTAACGACTGCCATCCGGGTGAGCGGCGATCTCGGCCATGCGCCGTGCCACCTCTGGCGCCGGCGGGAAACCGGGTGCACCTTGTGACAGATCCAGCAGTGGCTTGTCTGGTGGAACGCGATCCAAGAGATGGGCGTGGGCGCCGATGGGTGAGGAGCGCTGAGACGTTGTCCGCGAGACGAGTCTCACACTCGTGGCTCCTCGGATGAGCTCGCCGTCTCTGAGGGAATCACCTTGCCGGGGTTCATGATGCCGGTGGGATCGAGCGCCGCCTTGATGGTGCGCATCAGGTCGAGTTCGACAGCGGTCTTTTGACCCGCCAGGCGATCTCGCATGATTTCTCCGACGCCGTGTTCGGCCGAGATCGTCCCGCCGAAATCCCACGTCAGTTTGTCGATCGCCCCCTCGAGTGCGGGTCCCATTGCGTCGTAGTAGTCGAGGTCCGAGTCGGGGCCCGGATAGACGCTGAAATGCAGGTTGCCATCGCCGACGTGCCCGAAACCGAACGTCAGCGTTCCGGGAACGACGCGATCGACGACCGGGCCAGCCTTGCCGAGGAACTCGACGACTCGATCGACGGGTACGGCGATGTCGAACTTGTGGCGCTTTCCGCGGTCATCGAAGGTGAACGATGGCGGAATCTCGTCTCGAATGAACCAGAGGTTCGCATGCTGCTCTGCGGTGGATGCGATGACGGCGTCGGCGATCAGCCCAGCAGAGGCAGCAGATTCGAGAAGCGATGTGAGCGCATCGCTGATCTCCTCGCCTCCCGAGAATCTCAAGAGCACATACCATTCGCTTCGCTCTTCGAATGGGTGCTGTGTCTGCGGCGCGTTCACCTGCACTCGCCGGATCCCCTCCTCCGGGAGGAGTTCGAACGCGCTCAGGTATTCTTTCGCTTCCGCCTGAGCCAGAGCGAACAAGGGCATCAGCACATCGATCGAGGGCAGTGCGAGAAGGGCTGTTTGGTGTTCTCTCGGTAGTGGGTGCAAGGCGAACACGGCCGCAGTGACAACCCCCAACGTGCCCTCCGTTCCGACGAAGAGATGTTTCACGTCGAGTCCGGTCGAGTCCTTTCGCAGCGCCCGCAGCCCGTTCCATACACGGCCATCGGGAAGTACGACTTCAAGTCCGAGCAGCTGGCTGCGCAAGGAACCCCAGCGCAACACGTTGAGACCACCCGCGTTGGTGGAGATGCCCCCGCCGACTTGAGCCGAGCCGCGTGCACCCCAGTCTGGGGCGAAGAGCAGATCCTGCTCAGCGCACGCTTCCTGCAACGCCTGAATCGTCACGCCAGCCTCAGTTGTCACCGTGGCCCGTTCGACATCGACCGACAGAATCGTGTTCATTCGCGTCAGGGACAAGACGATGGATGGGCGCGCCTCTGGGTTGCTCTCGTCCAACGGAATCGAGCCACCACAGAGGCCGGTGTTCCCCCCTTGCGGAACCACGGCGATCCCCAACCGGTGACACAGCGTGATCACCTCTGCGACCTCGCTGGTCGACGCTGGGCGAACAACCGCCAGTGCGGTCCGCGTGGTGAACTTCTCGGCCCAATCGACGAAGAACGGCGCCGCGTCGTCCCCGATCAGGAGCCCGGCGCCGCCAACGATCTCTTGTAGCTCATCGAGCACGCTTGCCATAGACGAAACGTACATGCCAGGTCACAAGTGAGACGACGTCAGCACTCCATGTCGTCGCGGGCCCTCGAGAGCAGACGCGAAACGGCAGCGGATTGGGTCGGCTTTGCCACCGATGAGGCAAGCACCTCGGTGCGGGCGCTCGTTGACCCGCCGGAACGAAAGAACCGACGACGAATCGCTCCCAGGACCACAACATCGTCCCCTTT
>CAXMRH010000167.1:0-18398 GCA_964196045.1 uncultured Chthoniobacterales bacterium
CGAGATCAGCGAGTGCCTGCGCAGCGTCGGGCCGCGCGACGTGTGCTGCGCCTTCTCGCATTGACTTCAAGATGCTGGGATTTGAGAGCAAGCGGAGCACGGTATCGACGAACAACTCCGGATCGAAGATCGAATCTGCGAGAACCTCAGCGCCGCCACCGGCTTCGAGGGCGCGAGCGTTGGCCGTTTGGTGGTCACCAGGAGCTCCGGGCAGAGGTATCAGCACCGACGGCGTGCCGGTCACAGCGAGTTCCGCGCAGCTGGTCGCGCCGGCGCGGCACACCACGAGATCGGCTGCCGCATAGACAGTTGCCATGTCGTGTTCATATTCGACCGGCGTGTATCGGACGCCTGATGACGCGTTCGCTACGCGAGACGTCACGTCGTCGTAGTCCCGAGATCCAATGATGTGTCGAATCTCAAGATCGTCCCGGTCGCTCAGCCTGTCCAGCGCGCCAACGACTGCGTTGTTGATCGTCCGGGCCCCGAGCGAACCGCCGAACACCGCGATCAGCGATCGTTCGGAGTCGACATCGAGTGCTGCGCGAGCCGCCTCCCGGTCAGGAGTCCCAGCAGCAACCGCAAGAATTTCGGGTCGAACCGGATTGCCCGTCCACACCGCACGAGGGAGATCGGTGCCGTCGTAGGAGACGGCGCTCGCTCGGGCGAAGCGCCCTATCAGCCGGTTGGCGAGTCCGGGAACAGCGTTCTGTTCAGCAACCACGATGGGGATGCGCATCAGCACGGCCCACAACCCCGCCGGAACACTTGCGTAACCACCAAGTGCCACTACGACCTTGGGACGGCGCTCGCGAAGCAGCGAGAATGACTCCGCAAACGCACGAAGGAGGCCCCACACCGCGCCGATGTTGTCCGTGGTGAGTCGACGTTGGATCCCGCGACCCGGCAACATCGTCAAGGAGAATCCCGCAGCGGGCACCAGCGTTCGCTCGACGCCACGTTCAGAACCGACGAAGTGGATAGACGAGGTCGGGTGCCCTCGCCGCACGAGCTCTTGTGCAATCGCCACACCGGGAAGGACGTGTCCAGCAGTGCCGCCGCCAACGATGAGAGCGTAGGACCGCGGAGCTTTCTCCGGCGCTGTCACCGGACGCTCCGCTGTCTCAACGCGCACTCCGTGCGACGTTCAACATGACACCGACTCCGGCCAGCGTCGTGACCAGCGACGTTCCACCCGCAGACATGAACGGAAGCGGCACACCCGTGATTGGCATGACGCCGAGCACGGCACCGATGTTGATAAACGCTTGCACCAGAATCCACGACGCGATGCCGACGACGAGGAGGGCCCCGAATCGATCGGCCCTACGTGCAATCACCAGCGCCACCAGACCGAACAAGACGTAACCCAGCACGACGACCGAGGCTCCGACAAGGCCGAACTCCTCTGCGGTGACCGCGAAGACGAAGTCGTTGTGCGCCTCGGGCAAGAACCCGTACTTGCCACGGCTCTCGCCGATTCCAACACCACGGACGCCACCATTCGCCACAGACACGAGCGATTGGATCGTCTGCCAGCCCTCGTCGAGCGGGTCGGACCACGGGTCGAGAAACGCGAGCAACCGGTCACGTCGGTAGGGGGCAAAGTACGCGAGGGCGCCAGCGCCAGCGGCGCTCAGCGTGCCCAGCACTGCGATCACCCAGAGCCGGATGCCACTCGCGAACAACGTCGAGATTCCGATGACGAAGATGATGATCGTCGTTCCCAGGTTCGGCTGCATGAGGATCAGGCCGCCGTACGCCATCAGCACAATGAGGATGGGACGAAGGGAACGTTCGACATCCACCGTCTTTGAACGCGCCAAGTTGTCCGCGGCGAAGAGAACGAGTGTGAGCTTTGCGATCTCCGATGGTTGGAACTGCAGCGGACCCAGACGTATCCATCGCTGTGCGCCATTCACTGAGACCCCGAACCACGGAAGAAGCACCATGATCAGCAGGACGAAGGACGCGATGAGCGCAGGCACCGTCAGACGACGGAGGAGCCGATGGTCGATCAGCGTCGTAGCTGCGCAGGCGAGCACGCCTATGCCGAGCCACATCGCTTGTGAGGTGAACTCACCCCAGGGCGATCCGGTCCGAGTGAGTGACGTCACCGATGACGCTGACAGCACCATGGTGAGACCGAGAAGCGAAAAACACACGACGATGCCGAGCAGCATGATAAATGGTGTCGACCCAACCTGGCTGTGCTTTGCGGCCGATGACTTCGTGCGTTGCGCATGAGTTGGTCTCGTGCGAGTGGTTGAAGTGCGAGGCTTCCCCGAGCCGCGCGAAGGGGCACCCGTGCGAGAACGAGACTTCGTCGTTTGTGTCATGAGCCCTCCACGTGCTCGCGCACGATGCGAATGAAGTCGTCTCCACGCGCACCGTAGTTGTCGTACGCGTCGAAGGACGTGCATCCAGGTGACAACAACACGGCATCTCCGGCGGCAGCGATGGAAACCGCAATACGGACCGCGTCTTCCATGTCGGATGCCTCGTGAACGGGGGCCGCGCCGTCGAACGCCTTTTTGACCTCGTCGGCAGCATCACCCATCGCGATCACGGCTCGTGCGCGGTCAGCGACAGAGCGAAGTTCGCCAAGGTCGAGACCCTTGTTCCTGCCTCCTGCAATGAGGACCACGGACTCGAATGCTCCAACAGCGGTGATCACCGCGTGAGGCACGGTGGCCTTCGAGTCGTTGTAGAAGGAGACTCCATCCCGTGACGCCACGAACTGAATGCGATGCGGTGGCGGCTCGTGGGTTACCAAGGCGGCCCTGATGCCCGCCTTCGTGGCCCCGAGATGGGTCGCTAGCGATGCTGCCACCAAGGCGTTCGTGAGGTCGTGATCGAACGAGCGGGGCAAGTCAACCACGCCGGCCAGATCCACGCCGCGTAGCCACAATCTGCCGTTTTCGACGTAAGCGCTCGCTCCATCGCCAGGCGCTTTGCCCACGAGAACGGTCTCGCGACCTTTGGGCAAGTGGCTGCGGACGATCGGATCGTTTGCTGGTGAGACGGCCAGGCCGCCTTCGGGAAGTGCTGACCACACCTTCGCCTTCGCCCATTCGTACGACGCGAGGTCCTTGTGCACATCGAGGTGATCCGGGCTGAAGTTGAGCCATGCGGCTGCCGCTGGTTCGAAACGCTCAGAGTGTGCAAGCCGGAAGGACGACGCTTCGACCACAAATGCGTCAAAGCCCGGGTTCTCGATCGCGTCGATGAATGGCGTCTCGGTGTTCCCGACTGCGGCAGTGGCCACGCCAGAGGCCTCGAGCATCGCGACCGTGAGCAGCGTCACCGATGTCTTTCCATCCGTACCGGTTACCGCGGCAATTGGTCGACCGTCCCACCATCGAGCGAGGTCGAACTCCGAAATCGTCGGCACACCTACGGCGTTTGCGACTTCGAAGGCGGCGTGGGACTCCGGGACTCCCGGGCTCGGCAGAAAGGCGGCCGTGCCTTCGAACGCTGCTCGCAGGGCCGTTTCATCCGGTGATTCGACGAGCTCCGCTCCGAGCTCTTCTGCCTGGGAACGGGTCAGTGAATTCGGGTGGTCCTCCACTACCCGGACCAGGATGCCGCGTCGTCGCAGCGCCCTCGCCACAGAGATCCCGGTGACTCCTAATCCGAGGACGAGCGCGCGATCTCCGGCAACAAGGCGGGTCTCCTGCGTCACGCGGTGATTCCTTGCCGAATCGAATCCCAGTAGAAGATGCCGATACCGGCGCCGGTCGTCAGGCCGGAAAGTAACCAAAAGCGAATGATCACACGAGTCTCGGGCCAGCCAACGAGCTCGAAGTGATGGTGTATCGGAGCCATTCGGAACAGCCGTCGACCGTTCTGGGTGCGAAAGACGAAGATTTGCAAGATGACAGACACCGTTTCGGTCACGAAGAGCATTCCCATGATCGGAAGAAGCAACTGGGTATTGGTGGTCAGGGCGAGCGTGGCAAGCGCGGTCCCGATTGCGAGCGATCCGGTATCACCCATGAAAATCTGCGCCGGTGCCGCGTTCCACCACAGGAACCCCACGCAACCGCCGAGCATCGAGACCGAGATGACCGCAAGATCGAGCGCGTGCGGGATGTCGTAGGCCTCGGGATGACGAAACGCCCAGAACGCGATGAACGTAAATCCTGCGAAGTTCAAGATCGCAGCGCCCGAGGCCAATCCGTCCAGACCGTCGGTCAGGTTCACTGCATTGGCGGACCCGAGGATCAGCAAGATCGCCCAAATGCTCCACCCGACTCGACCAAGATCGATGCCCGTCGAGTCCCAGCGGACGAACGATAGCTCGGTATGTACGGAGGTAAACGCGAGAAGAAGAATGGTAAAGGCCACTGCGACGCTGAGAAGACCGATGACCTTGGCCCGTTTGTTCAGCCCGAGACTGCGCTCGCGCGAGACTTTGATCCAGTCGTCGAGAAATCCGACGAAGCCTGTTGCCAGGATCGCCCCCATGACGATCAGTCCCGTGCGGGTGAAAATGATCGACGTTCCGACACCGAAGAGATTCGCGATGTCCGCCGCGATGTAGCCGAAGAACGCACCAACCAGAATGGCGATTCCCCCCATCGTTGGGGTTCCCGCCTTGAACGCGTGCCCTTCGGGGCCGTCCTCGCGGATTGGCTGGCCAACTTTGTTCCTCGTGAGAAGTTCGATCAGGAAACGTGCCGTCACAATCGAGATGGCGACGGAGGTGGCGGCGGCGATGAGGAGTCGAATCACGCGTCGACTTCCCATCCATTGGCGGCAAGGGCAGTGCGAGCCACGTCGCGATCGTCAAAGTCGCGGCGCGTGGTTCCGATGATCTGATAGTCCTCGTGCCCCTTCCCAGCGATCAACACGACATCGCCGGTGCGGGCTTCGGAGATCGCGGCGTTGATCGCTTCTCGTCGGTCAGGGATTCGATGAACAGGCGTGTCGCCGAGGTCGGCGACCACGTCGTCGATGATCATGTCTGGGTCTTCTGTTCGTGGATTGTCCGAGGTGACGTACAAGACGTCAGCATGGCTCGCGGCGGCTCCCATGAGTGGTCGCTTCCCTGGGTCGCGGTCCCCGGCCGCCCCAAAGACGATCAGTACGCGCTCCGAGGTTAGGTCCCTGGCGCTGGCCACTGCGGCATCGACACTTGCTGGGGTGTGGGAGTAGTCGACGATGACGGCGAAGGGCTGCCCGGAATCGATCGACTCGAATCGCCCTGGGACCTGGGGAACACTGGCCAACCCGGCCGCCAACACCGCGACCTCGAAGCCCAACAAGACACAGGTCTCAGCAGCGAGCACGGCGTTGTGCACGCTGAAGCGTCCACCGAGGGGAAGAGATACCTGATGGTCCCTCCAGCTGAAATGTGAGGAGGTCTGCGTCAGCACTGCAGCGTCAGCGATCGCTGAGCTATCGATCGCGCTCACCGGAATGTCCGTCTGAGCAGCGAGACGGCGACCCCAGGGGTCAGAGATATCGATCACGGCCGCGTCAGAGAGATCCTTCGAGAAAAGACGCGCCTTGGCCTCGAAGTAGGACTCCATGTCGCTGTGGTAGTCGAGATGGTCCTGACTGAGGTTCGAGAACACGGCAACCCGAACGCGAGAACCCGCAATACGGTCCTGGTCGAGCGCGTGTGAGGAGATCTCGGCAGCAACGACGTCGCAGCCTTCGTTTGCGTGTTCTCGGAGAGCAGCCTGGAACGCTGGCGCCGCTGAGGTGGTCAGCGAACCGGTGAGTGTCCCCATGGAGGACGCTTTTCGTCCGCAGAATCCAACAAGATGTTCGATCAGCGAGACAATCGACGTCTTGCCGTTCGTCCCGGTCACGCCGACGAGCGAAAGGTCGTCTGAAGGGTTTCCCACGAACGCCGCAGCCAGGTGGCCGGTTGCGAGCCGAGAGTTGGGGACGACAACTTCTGGCACGAGGGTTGTCGATGGGCGTTCGACGAGGACCGCAGCCGCGCCTTTGGCCACTGCATCTCCGACGAAATCGTGGCCATCGCTCGAGACTCCGCGGATCGCACAAAAGAGTGAGCCGTGGGTTGCCTCTCGCGAGTCCTGGGTGACGGAGGAGATGAGGGTCAGGTCGTCGGTGTCGCCGGACGCCAACACACCGGGTGAACGCCGAGCGACCACGTCAAGGAGCGCTCCGAGGGTCGTCGTCATCAGTCTAAAACCGCTTCGGCAGGCGGAATTCGGAAATGCTGGAGTGCGAAGTTCGAGATCTCGCTGAAGAGTGGTGCCGCAAGTCGGCCGCCCGAAGCGTTGCCGCTCGGTTCTTCGATCATGACGATGATGGATAGTTCCGGATTCGAGGCAGGCAAGTAGCCGGCAAAACTCGTGAGCAGATGCACGTCGCCGTTCTCGTCCTCGTACCCGCCGCCAGGTTGTGCAATACGAGCTGTTCCGGTCTTTCCGGCAATCTGGTATCCGGGCACAGACGCCAACACGCCGGTTCCGCCTTCGCTCACCACTCCCGCCAGAAGTGACGTGACTTGCCGCGCTGTTTCCTCGGATAGGACCCGACGGCCGTCGCGGGGACTCACGATGTCGAAGTCTCCGTTAGCTGAGCGAACGCCGGCGACCACATGTGGTTCGACGAGCACCCCATCGTTCGCAAACACGTTGTACGCGCGGAGCATCTGGAGCGGTGTGGCTGCATAGCCGTAACCGATCGCAGCGAACGGCTTCGATACTCCCGACCAGTCCTCAACGGGGTGCAAGATCCCTGCGGACTCTCCAGGAAAGTCCAATGCCGTCCGCGCACCAAGCCCGAAGTCGGTCAGGTAGTGATGGAACCTCTCGCTAGAGATCCGGTCGACGAGGAGTGCGACACCCACATTCGAAGAGGCCGCAAGCACCTGGCCTGTGGTGAGGACTTCTTGACCGTGGCGGGCCGAGTCGGAAAACACCGCGTCGTAGATTTCAAGCTCCTCGGTTACCTCGACCGTCGTTTGTGGAGTGATCAGGCCCTCTTCGAGCAGAGCTCCGATTGCCAATGGTTTGCTGATCGAGCCGGGCTCGACGATCCAGGTGACCGCTTTGTTCTCGCCAGAGACGGCGATGATTCCTTGCTCCGTGCGAGCCACCGTGGACATCGCCAAGATCTCGCCGGTTGCCGTTCGAGACACGATGACTGTGCCTGAGCGGGCCCCCGACTCGGCGACTGTCTTCTCGAGGAGCTTCTCGACCTCGAATTGCACAGTGCGATCGAGTGTCAGGACCAGCGAGTCGCCAGCCTCGGGAGCGATGAGTTCGTATTCTCCATCGGGAATCGTCACGGCCTCGGCACCTCCGGCAGCAAGTCCACGTTCGACCACGATTCGACCCGGTTCGCCTGTAAGAACCTCGTCATATTGGGCCTCGAGACCTGACAATCCGATGCCGTCGATGTCGGTCCGGCCAAGAATCCCCCGTGCCACGTTGCCCCCTGATGGGGTGAGCCGAGCTTGCTCTCTCGTGGCGTACACACCCGGAAGATCGAGTTCCAGGATTCGTGCCGAGAGGTCATCGTCGAGCTGGCGCGAAAGCCATGCGAACTTGGCCTCACCATTCGACAATCGACGTGAGAGCTGATCGACATTTCCTCCCGAAATCGCCGCGATCTGTTGAGCCGTTCCCACTGGGTCGAGCACGAGTCTCGGGTCAGCCCAAATACTCTCTCGAGGACTCGAGACGGCAAGTTCCACGCCGTTGCGGTCGACGATTGCGCCGCGCTCGGCAGCGAGAGATTCTGTGCGAATTCGCTGGCTTTCGCCGTGTTCGACGTAGCGCTCCGGGTCGAGGACTTGGAGCGACACGAGCCGCATGATCATCACCACGCCAAGAGCGATCATCGCCGTGGCAATCGCGGCGACGCGCCATCCGGAGAAGCCGTTGCGCGACGGCTCGCGGACGAGGTCGATCATGCTTCCAACGGTCGTCACTGCTCGTCCCCAGACAGTTGATCCTCAGACAGCTGTTCCCCAGACAGGGAGGCAGGCAATGCAGCAGGACCGAATGGGTTGCCCAACGGAGGAAGTCGGACCTCGACGAGGTCGGGGTCGACGCCCGGCAGGTACGTCCGTTCGTCGGGGCGAACCATCCCGAGGCGAGTTGTCGCAGTCTCGAGAATTCGCTCCGGTGCTTCGAGTTCGATGACCTGGAGACGTAGGTGCTGATTGCGTTCACGCGCCTGAGCTAGCTCTGCATCTACCGAATCGAGCTTCACGCGGTTCTGCACGATGAAGGTCTGCACAACCACGATCCCGAGCAAGGAGCCGAAAACGACGAGAAGCGCCACCATCGAGAACCAGACATGCTCTCGCTTCTTCACGCGTCTGCACCATCCGTCACCCTCGTGATAGCGCGAAGCCTTGCGGACCGAGACCGCGGGTTTCGTTCCAGCTCCTCGCCGCTTGGCGTGTGTGCGCCTCGCCAGTGCCACGCGAAGTCGCTCATGGACGGCATTCCGGGGAGGGTGTCGGCTTCGACCGCGCGGCGCATCCGGTCCTTCACGATCCGATCCTCACCGGAGTGGTACGTCAGTACGAGGCCGACTCCGGCGACATCGAGCATGTTCATCATCGCGTCGACCGTCTCCCCCAAAATGGCGAGCTCGTCGTTCACCTCAATCCGAATAGCCTGAAAAGATCGCTTGGCGGGATGGCCCGTGGAGGTCCGTCGAACGGCTGCTGGCATGGCCTCTGCGATACATGTCGCCAGAGCTGCTGTGGTTTCGAAGGGCCGGTTGTTGACGATCGCATGTGCGATTCGCACCGCATGACGTTCGTCGCCGTACGAGCGCAGAACATCGATCAACTCACCCACGTCGTACCCGTTGACCACGTCGGCTGCGCTTCGTGTCTGGCTGGTGTCCATACGCATGTCGAGCGGACCGTCCAGGCGATAGCTAAAGCCGCGTCCGGCGACGTCGAGCTGATGGGACGAAACGCCGAGATCCATCAGGAAGCCGCTGACCTTCTCGACACCTGTGTCCCGCAGGATCATGGCCGCCTCGTCGAAGCGAGCCTTGTGGGTCTGTACTCTCCGCTCGAAGCGTCCGAGGGCCGTGTCTGCAGCGGTGAGTGCGGCATTGTCGCGGTCGAAGCCATGCACGACTACGTCGGAACGGGATTCGAGGACTGCGACGGCGTGGCCGGCACCGCCGAGCGTCAGGTCGGCGAACACACCTGCGGGGAGCGAACGCACCACGTCGACGATCTCGCGGAGCATGACCGGGTCATGGGAGAAGTCGGTCGGTGGTTCCATGGTCAGCACGGCAGGATGCGGTCGCCGAGCACGGCAAACACGAGCGGTTCGAAGTTGTGGTTGGCTCGGCCATTGACAGTCTCTCGGTCGGCGGGCGCACGTCGGGATTTCTCCCCCGATCGAGCTGATGGCAAGCGGGCGGAGTAGGGGCCTTCCATCTGCTAACCGAGAGACTGTCAATGAACGAGCCCTGCTCGTGGTTGTCGTTTGCTCAGCCGACCCTCCGAAATGGAAGCTCTTGACTCTCTCCGTCGAGAGCCGCTAGTTGATCGTGCCCCCTGCTTTGAACTGTTCTTGCATCACGTTGGTCAGTTCTGATTCGAGCGACTGGAACGCGTTGCGATCCCAGAGTTCGACGTGGGTCAGAGCTCCCGCAATGATCACCTCGTCCGTGAGGTTGGCGTACTCGCGCAACCGCTGGGGAATTGTTATCCGGCCCGCGCCGTCGATCTCGATTTCGACCGTATTCGAAGCGAACGCCAATCGGGTTTGTGGGTCGACCTCCCCCGATCGAACCTGGGCGAGCAATCGTTCGGTTGCTTCCTCGAACGCTGTTTCGGAGTACACGGCCAGGGAATTGTCCTGCAGGGCGAGGTAGACCCGATCGCCCAATTTGCCGCGGAACTTGGCCGGCAGGACGAGGCGATGCTTCGAATCCAGGGAGTGCTCGTAGTGATTGACGAACAACAATTCTTTCCCCTTCGAACTGATTGGCGACTACCTCGGACTCCATGAGGTGACACCATATGACACTTCCTCCCACCAAGCAAGCATCTCTCCCCACTTTCTGTCAAATTGTTCGGCATTTGTCGAGGATTGATGAGGAATTCCTTCTATGATCGAACGTTTGTTCCTGCCACCCAACGACGTTCACGACGAAGGGGCCTGACCCCTTTCGCGCTGGTTACCGCCTAGATTTCGCGAATTCTGTTGATAAATCAGCAATGATGGCCCAAAGGGGCCTGACCCCTTTGGGGGCTCGCGAGGATCGTCGAGGGTGAGGTGGGGCGCGAGAGGTTTGACGTGGCGCGAGGTGGGAGGCCTACCCAGGATTGCTCACCCCCGGCTCTCGGTGAGGCCGGGTCAACGGAGAACGTCGACACCAGTGATTAGCCTGCCGTGGTGGGTGCAACTGCCTTTCGGCCAGAGTCAATCGATGAAGACCCGGGGACGTTTCATGCCCGTGACTTCCACGTGGCGGGCCGAGCGCTGTGGATCCCTACGCTCACCTCGGCACAATATCTCGTGATCGGGAGTTCGCAGGCCTCTGGCGACGTCGACACGGACGCGGTCACTCGCAGCAACATCACTGTCGTGCGGAGGCGAACTGGTGGAGGCGCGGTCCTTGTCAGCATCGCCGATCTCGTCTGGTTCGACGTTGTCATCAACGCCGAAGATCCGCTCTGGACATCTGATGTCGGACGCTCGTTCGATTGGCTCGGAGACGCAACCAGAGAAGCCCTTGGCAGCTTGGGCGTCGACGCCGAAGTGCACCGCGGTCGGTTGCGGACCAGCACCTGGTCGAAACGGGTCTGTTTCGCCGGACTCGGACCCGGCGAACTCACGGTGGACGGCAAGAAGGTTGTCGGAATGTCGCAGCGACGGACACGGTCATCCGCTCGATTTCAGGTTGCTCTTCTCCTGCGATGGTCGGGCCACGTTCACCAAAGCCTGTTCGTGGTCCCGCCAGATAAGCGAGAAACTGCAGCAGAAGAGCTCGGCGCGGTCGCGACTGGCCTCCCCCACTCACCTACGTCGATCCTCGAGGCAGTCGTCGAGGCACTCGCCTAGAGCAAGTCCTAGAGGTACCGCCAGCTCTTGCACCACTCCAGGTACTCGATGAACTGACTTGGCTCGGGTCGACCTTTTGCATCGGCGAAGGCCGTCTCGAACCGGAAGTCCATCCACGCGCTGTCCGGCACCGGCAAGAACGGGCGATGTGTCCACCAGCGATCGGGCGCATGCTGTCGCCCGACCCGGACGGCCGTCCGCCAGAGATCCGGTCGCTGAGCGAGCGCGGCACCGTTCCGGAATATCCATCGCGCCGGTCTGGGTTTGAAGTTCACCGGAGGGTGTACCGGATCGTCGCGGTCAAGGTCACAATGGGATCGTAGAGCTCAGGTCGTCCACCGGCCACGCCGAACACGTGAGGGCCCATGGATCACGGTTGAGTGGGGGGAACTCCCCTCCGCGACAACACAAGTGATGGCACTGCACGGAGTACAACTACGATGGTCCGACGCACGCGAGTAAGACAACTAGGGAGCAACGGGTGACCCAAACCCCCCAGACCACCCGGCCAGAGACATTCTCGACCCTGTTTCGGTCGATCGTCGACAACGTGGAAAAGGTAATTCGAGGCAAGCACGACGTCGTGCAACTGGCTGTCTTGTCGATGATCGCGCAGGGCCACATCTTGATCGAAGACTCGCCGGGTCTCGGCAAGACCACGATGGCGAAGGCACTGTCAGCGTCAGTGGGCGGGACCAGCGGACGGATCCAATTCACCCCGGACCTCCTGCCCGCGGACGTCGTCGGCATGTCCATCTGGAATCGTGGAACCAGCGAGTTTGAATTCCGCCCCGGGGCCGTCTTCTCGAACATCGTTCTCGCGGATGAGATCAACCGCGCATCGCCAAAGACGCAATCTGCGCTTCTCGAGGCAATGGCCGAGCGTCAGGTGACGGTGGACCGATCGACCCACGAGCTCGCCGTCCCGTTCATGGTGATCGCCACACAGAACCCAATGGATCATGAAGGCACCTATCCGCTTCCCGAGAGCCAACTCGATCGGTTCCTGATGAAGCTGTCACTCGGCTACCCAAATCGCACCGCCGAGCTCGAGATCCTCGACCAACAAGGTGATGGCAACGGTGTTTCAGCCGAACTGTTGGAGGCCGTCGTCAGTACGTCCGACGTCTCGATGATGACCAATGCCTTGTCGTCGGTGCACGTCGCTCCGGAGTTGAAGAATTACCTGCTCGACATTGCGGCAGCGACTCGTACACATCCAGGGCTTCGCCTCGGGCTTTCGCCCCGTGCCATCCTGAGCATGCAACGCGTCTCTCGTGCGCTCGCCGCGGCAAGTGGCCGGGCCTTCGTTATTCCTGATGATGTGAAGGCACTGGCCCGACCGGTGATGGCACACCGCATCATGTTGACTCCGGAGTCGCAGCTGGCCGGTACACAAGAAGCGGCGATCATCGACGACGTCCTCAATGCTGTTCCCGTCCCGAGCATCGCCTGAAGATGCCCACACCGCGCGGCTGGGCATGTTTCATGCTGGGAGTTTTTGCCGTCGTTGCAGGGCGAGTGCTTGGCCTACTCGAGCTCTACGTCGTCGGAGCCGTATTACTTGCGCTCGCGCTTCTTGCCGTTGTCGTGGCGGTGATGCGCCCTCTTCGTCTGGGAGTCGGCCGCACCGTGTCTCCCGCTCGGCTGCATGTCGGTTCGGTCGGACGTGTCGAATTGGCTGTTCGAAACGGCACGACCAAGACGCCCGTGATGAAACTGACCGACCATGTCCAGGGGACCGCCGGAGCCCAGCTGTTCGTCAGTCCACTCGCGCCAGACGAGGTGACCCGCGCTGCCTACAAGCTCCCAACTGAAAGACGTGGTGTGGTGACCGTTGGACCCGTCGACTTCGAGGCGCTCGACCCGTTCGGGCTCGCCATCCGGCGTTTCACCGCAACGAGCGTGGGCCAACTCGTCGTCTACCCCGAGGTCGTGCCGCTGCCTGCTGCCCCGCCGTCACCGGCGACCGAGCGCCGGTCGGTCTCTGATGTTCCTGAGTTCCTCGGGGGCAGGAGCGAAGAGTTTCACGCACTCCGCCCGTACGTGCCTGGCGACGACATTCGTAGAATCAACTGGGCATCATCAGCGCGACATGACGACCTCATCGTTCGCGAGGACGAAGCGCCAACGCAGAACCATTTGACGGTTCTCCTCGACAACGCCGCCATTCATGGCGGGCTTGCCATGGACAAGGCCGCTTCGGTTGCCGCGTCGCTCGTATCCTCGATGCGCAACCGATCAGACCCGTTCAGGCTCCTCACCGTCGATGGGCACGACACCGGTTTCGTTCTAGGAACCGCCGGTGTCGAGAAAGCTTTGAGCATTCTCGCAATCGTCGAGGAGTCCGACAACCGAACGTCTTCGCTCGTGCCAAAGGATGTGCAGGGTGCTGTCGTTGTCGTGACGGGCCTGCGGCCAACTATCGCGCGATCGGGCCTCGTGTCGTTCGGGCGAATCATGTACTTGACGATTGAGCCATCGGCATGGGACGACTCAGTGCCCAAAGCCAAGAGTTCAGCCGAGGCAGTCGGTCGCGAGATTCAATTGCGGCTCGGGTCGCTCGACGACCTCGCGGCAATCTGGAGCCGCTCGATCGCGACGCTGATGTCGACGAGCGGGCGGCGATGATTTCGGACGTGGTGGCGCTGGGAGTGATGAAAACGGGGAGTAAGGATTCTCCAAGGATCTCTTTGGCGCCCGCGCAGGCGCCCGCGCGGATGTCATCGTGATCTCGGAGGTTTCGCCGCAGTGAGCGCACGTCGCCAGGGTCAAGTCCGTCGAATGCCCGCAACCCCATACGACGTCGCGACCGAAGTCGCCTTGATCCTCTTCACGCTTGCGGTGATATTCAGCTTTCGCCGCCTGTTCTTCGACAGCTCCTTCTTCGTTCCTGTCGCCGCAGCCGCAGTGTCCTCTCACGTGCTCGCAGCGGCAGTCCGTTGGGCCCGCGGCGGTCTGCTCATCTCGACACTGGTTTCCATTGGTGGCCTGGCAGTATCGGCCTCGCTACTTTTTCCGCCAAGCACAGTCGCGGAAAACAGCGGTCTGAGCCGGGAAATACTGACGGGCTTTCGTATTGATCTCGAACTAGCGTGGGATCAGTTCCAGACGGTCGCCTCCCCGGCTGAGGTCACGACGCCGTTCCTGCTGCTGATCGCGATCGTCATGTGGGTCGTAGCGTTCCTTGCCGATTGGGCGGCGTTCCGCTTGCGGGCTCCAGCCGAGGCACTCCTGCCTGGTGCCGCCGTCTTCATCTTCGGAGCATTCTTCACGGCCGAGCAGTACCGAGTCGTCTCGTCGGTGGCCGTGGTTGGAGCTGCCCTGCTATTCGTCTTGTTGCATCGCCTCGGCGAAACTTCGCTCGCAGGCGCCTGGCTCGGTGCCGGTGCGGCCGAACGCGGGCAAGCGGCCATGCTCCGAGTCGGCCTCGGTGTCCTCGCCGTCACGCTGATCGGTGGAGTGTCTTTGGCGCGGGTGCTCCCTGGTTACGACGAGCCAGCGATCGTCGACCCCTCGGAATGGGATGACCCTCAAGAACCTCGTGTCGTGCTCTCACCGCTGGTTGATATCCGGTCGAGGTTGATCAACCAGCCCGACGTGGAGGTCTTCACGGTCGAGTCCGAGATCAAGGACTATTGGCGAATCACGTCGCTCGACGAGTTCGATGGCCGAATCTGGAAGTCAAGCGGATCATACGAGGAGGCCGCTGGAGATCTCGACACGGAGTTGCCGGACGGCACACAATTCGAAGCCGCCGTGCAGACCTTCGACATCAACGCACTCGGGGAGATCTGGCTACCTGCTGCCTACGAACCAGCCGAAGTCCTGGCGCAGCCTGATGACGTCAAGCTCGAATACGAAGCGCAGTCCGGAACGCTAATCGTCAATCGTGAAACGGCGAACTCGGACGGGCTTATCTATTCGCTTCTGTCTTTCATCCCGACTCGAGATGTGGACGCGATCTCGAATGCGGGCACGTCGATCCCGGACGAGATCAGCGATAGGTATCTCGACCTGCCCGACGACTTCAGCGAACTCGTCCGCGCTCAGGCGCGCGACGTCGTCGAGGACGCCGGTGCTGAGACACCGTACGAGAAAGCGCTTGCACTGCAGAACTACTTCCGATCGGATCTGTTCTCCTACAGCCTCGATGTGAGCAAAGGACACGACTCGTCTCGGATCGAAGACTTCTTGTTCGAAGTGCATGCCGGATACTGCGAACAATTCGCTGGTTCGTACGCTGCGATGGCACGTTCGCTAGGACTACCCGCCCGGGTCGCAGTCGGTTTCACCCCGGGCGAATTCGATCCAGAGATCAACGCGTATCGAGTGACCGGCAAGAACGCCCACGCGTGGCCCGAGGTGTGGCTGGACGACATCGGCTGGCTCCGATTCGAACCAACACCAGGTCGCGGCGCTCCCCGCGATGAGGCCTACACCGGTCAACCAGAAGACCAGGAAGGCCAGTCTCCTGCCACGGGTCCCACGACCTCTGTTCCTTCGGCCAACCCGGACGAGTCTGGCGCCACGACCATCCCTCGAAACCTGCAGGAAACGACGACCAGTGTCAGTCCGACGTCGGATCGGGCACAAGACGGTATCATCGGGGGACCTCAGGAGGTGTCGACTCGGGTCATACTCACCTGGATAGCGGGCGTCCTCGTAGTGATCGCAGTCGCACTATTCCCGCTTGGCTTCGCGACGATTCGTTCTCGCCGTCGGCACCGGGCCGTCGCACACGACCCGGGAAGGCGGATCGGCCTCGCATGGAGCGAATCAAAGTCAGCCCTCAAGCTGCTCGGGGTCTCCGTTCGAGACTCCGACACGCCAAGTGAACTCGTCGGCCGAGTAGCGAACACCGACCCGAAAGCCGCCGAAGTCCTCAGTGGGCTCGCTCAGGAAGTCACGACCGTGACCTATGCCGCTGGAACGATCGAGAGCAGCATGGCCGACAGCGCTGAAGCGGCAACGGCAACACTGGCTTCACGGGCTCGAGAAGCTCGCGGCGGTCTCAAGTGGTGGTGGCAACACGCCAGCCCGGTGAACGTGTGGCGCGACAAAGTTGGCACCTGGGGTCACCTGCGTTCCTAACCAATCCCTGCGTTCCTAACCAATGAGGGACGGTCGGTCAGTCGTCGTCCTTCTTCGGATCGTTCAGACGATTGCGCATGCGTTGGCCAGCGTCACCGAAGTAGCCACGAACCGATGGTCCGCCACGCGCGTTTCCGGTGACTTGCTGCAGGCCAGCGCGGCCAAGGCGGCGAAGGTTCTTCTCGCCGTACCAGGCACTCGTGAGCATGATGAGAAATCCGAGGAACGAAAGCACGTAGCTGATCGACAGCGTGAAAAGAAGCACACCGAGGCCGATGACGAAGCCGAGGGCGGCGAGCCGAATGTGCTTGAACCCGTGGGTGAAAACCGTGGTGGATGACACCTCGTGCGCGAGCCCAGGGTCGTCTTCATAGAGCTGTTGCTCTATCTGGGTAAGGATTCGCTGTTCATCCTCGGAGAGGGGCATTCGCACTGTCCTTCGGTCAGTAGTCGTGGCCGTCTTGTTCGCCGTACACGCAGCCTATCCGGCTGCCTTGCTGCAATGTTCTCACACCATGCCTCACGCAACAACGCGCCACTAGGGCTTATTGGCCTCATTTTGAGATTCCGTGTCCGATGAGCCGCCGGCGATAACGTTTGGGCCCCATTGTTGTTGGCCGCGCCGTTTGACCCGAAGGGTGCCATCGACGGCAGCCGAGGCCGGGCCGATCGCCCCCGAACCAAAGCGAGCACGCACGTTGTCGATCAAGGCATCCGTCGCTGAATCCCGCGCGTCCGTGTCGCCACCGTCCAGGTCGAGCGTGAGTTGTTGGCCGCTGTCGGTACCGATGTTCGCGACCCCGACTCCCAGAAGTCGTATCCCGTCGCCTGGGTCGACGGCGCTAAACAGATCGCGCGCCAATCGTAATAATTCGGTCGAGGAGGAGAATGGCTGTGACGCCGTCGCTCGTCGGGTGATCGTCGAGAAGTCTCCAAACCGAACCTTGAGGGTTGCGGTTCGGGCCAAGAGTTCTGAATCTCGGAGCCTTTGTGAGACCGAGTCGCACTGCCTCACCAGCTCGATCTCGAGTTGTTCTCGGTCGGAGATGTCGTGAGCGAACGTCTCCTCGCTGCTGATCGACTTCGTCTCCCGATCGGACTCGACCGGTCGATCATCCACGCCGTTGGCGAGCGCGTGGAGGTGCTCACCGCTGGCGACACCGATCGCTCGGATCAGGTGCTCCACCGGAAGTGCAGCGAGATCACCAACCGTCTCGATACCGAGGGAGGCAAGCCGGGCACCGGTGGCTTTTCCGACGCCCCACAGCGCCCGAACCGGGAGCGGGTGCAGGAAGTCCAACTCCTCGCCCGGAAGCACCTCGAAGATGCCTCTGCCGTGCACTGGTCCCGTACGGGACACCTTTGGTTTGGCGTGTTCAGAGCTCAGCTTTGCGAGGAACTTGTTCGGAGCGATCCCTACCGAACACGTCAATCCTTCGTTCTTCCAGATCGTCGACTTGATCTGTTCGGCGATTACTTCCGGACCGCCGTGCAGTCGGAGAGCTCCGCTGACATCGAGAAACGCCTCGTCGAGACTCAACGGTTCGACTAGCGGCGTGACGTCTGCAAAGACTGCCATGACCCTCCGGGAAACCTGCGCGTAGAGCTCGTGATCACCGGCCAGGAAGATCGCTTGCGGACAGAGCCGCTGTGCCTGTGACGAAGGCATCGCGCTGAATACACCAAACGAACGGGCCTCGTACGACGCAGCCGCCACAACTCCTCGGCGGCCGGTGCCACCAACGACGACGGGTTTCCCGCGGAGCTCGGGATTTCGGACCAACTCCACGGAGACGTAGAACGCGTCCATGTCGACATGACAGATCGTACGATGCTTGGTCTTCTCCACTGTCGGACAGCTTGCCCCGGGTCAGCGGCTGAAGGCAATGAGGCAAGCACGACAGGATGCCCTTCGCTCTGATGCCGTGGGTGAGGCTCCTGTGACCATGATGGAAAAGCAGCCCAAGGACAAGTGGGAGGGAGGGCACGTTCAACGCCCTGCTAGAAGACTGCAGAGACCATAGGGCGCACCTAAATGGGGGCTGGTGCACCAACGGGGCCGTGAAATCGACGAGTCATTCGACCTCGTCCAAAGGCTGTTGACGAGCACGGAGGGTAATCCCTTCCACGGCTAGTTCAGGTGTTGTCCGCGTCGTCGGCACGAATCATGCGATCGAAGACCTCCTCGAGCAACTGATCAGTTGACCCCCAAAGCACGTCCGGGTTCGTAAACAAGATCCGCGACACAGCTCGGCCAACCTGAACAAA
>CAXMRH010000168.1:0-6205 GCA_964196045.1 uncultured Chthoniobacterales bacterium
CCCCATCGGTGCACCCCGTTTGATGAACTCCTGCCCCCGTTCATCGCTGAACATGGCATCCGCCGTCATCTCCGACCCAAACCAACCTGGACCTATGGCGTTGACTCGGATCTGCATACGGGCCCACTCACTCGCAAGCTCGCGGGTGAGCTGCACCAGGCCCCCCTTTGCCGCTGCATACCCCGGCAGTGGAAGTGGTCCGCCAGCAACGCGACCGAGGACCGACGCGATGTTGACGATGGAACCAGGTCGACCTTGCTCGATCATCCACTTGGCTGTGCGCGACGCGAGGTCGTACGGGCCCACGAGATCGATCTGAAGCTCGTGACGGAAGCCGTCCATCGTGTCCTCTGTTGCCTTGACCGTACGACTGATCCCCGCGTTGTTTACGACTACATCGATCGCGCCGAAATGTGTCAGCGCCGCGTCAACGATTTCTGGGGCAGCGTCGTCGCTTGCGAAATCGGCGCGAATTGCGAGGGCGCTTGTCAACTCGCTTGCCAACAGCTCCAACCGTTCGAGACGCCTTGCCGCAAGTACAACCGAAGCACCTGCTGCGTCGCAGACCCGAGCGAATCGCTCTCCCAAACCCGAGGACGCTCCGGTGATGATGACAACTTTGCCATCGAGTCGGAACGTATTCAGCGGATCGATCATCAGAAGAGAGCGTAGGGCAGATGGAAAGTGAGACGCGACCCCGGTGGGGGCCACACAGGAGTGAGGCACGAACGACGGAAAGGCGCCTCCGGCGCAGCACCCGAGCATCGAGGAGGCGCTAGCCGACGGATTGCGACAGGTGTCTGAGGAGGAAGTCACGCTGGAGATGAAGGAGGTTCTCGGCGACTTGCTCCTGGGGAGTCATGTGGGTCACCCCGGACAAGGGCAGAACCTCATGGGCACGGCCAGCTTCGAGCAGTGCCTGCGAGAGCGTAAGCGTGTGTGCGGCGACGACGTTGTCGTCGGCAAGGCCGTGAATCAACATCAGTGGACGGGTCAGCGAAGCCGCGTCTGCGATCAAGCCACTTTGTTGGTAGTGCTCCGGATACTCGTCGGGGTGGCCGAGGTACCGCTCCGTGTAGTGCGTGTCATAGAGCCGCCAGTCGGTGACTGGCGCTCCTGCCACGGCAGCATGCACAGCGTCGGGCCGACGCAGCACGGCAAGTGCAGCGAGGTACCCACCGAAGGACCATCCCCTGATCCCGACGCGGGAGGTGTCGAGCTCTGGGCGGATCTCGGCCAGAGCGTGGAGAGCATCGATCTGGTCGTCGAGAACGGGCTGCGCGAGATCTCCCCACACTTCGCGTTCGAATCGTGGACCGCGCCCAGGCGTACCCCTGCCGTCGATGATCACCACAGCGAAACCCTGCTCCGCGAACCACTGGGAGCTGGCGTAGGCGTTACGAGCGCGAAGCACCCGCTGCGCGTGGGGGCCGCCGTACGGGTCAAGGAGAACCGGCAACGGTGAGCCGTCGTGACCATCGGGCAAACAAAGGGCAGCGTTCAACAAACGACTCCCCACGACATGGAAGTCGGGCGTGCAGGGAAACCCAGGCTCTGCTGCGAACGACTCGATCTCGAGGATCGTTCCGTCTTGCCATCGGACCTCGTGCGCCGTACCCGCGTCGGAACGAGCCACGTGGAGAACGTGTGTCCCACCCCTGGTCGACGCTGCGGTGAAGTCGCCGGGCGCCGTGAGGTACTCCAGCGAGCCGTCGTTCGACATCCTCGCAAAGACAGCGTCCGTACCGTCGGTGGTCGCCGTGACGAAGATGTCGGCTCCATCGACCCCAACCAGCTGACGCATGTTCACCGCGACGTCGCTTCGCATACTGCCGTCGACGGCCACCCGTCGAGTGGACAGGTCATCGACGACAGTGATGAGTCCGTTGTCGCTCGACAGTGGCGAGTTGTGCGCCAGCTCCACCCAGTGCTCATCGGCGTGGCGCTGCACCTCCCTCACCGATCCGTCGGCGATGTCCACCTCGAGGATCGCGAGAACCCGTTGGTCTCTCGACTGCACGGTGCAGAGCAGCTTCTCGCCCCATTGCACGTCGGCGAGGTATTCGAACTCACCTTGAGCCCAATCGACCTCGACCTTCGGGCCCGCGTCTGGATCCACCAACCAGAGCTGGACGTTGGCGTTGTTCGTGCCCGCCGCGGGATACCGGATTTCCCGTGGCGGCGCGTCCGGTCGCTCTGGTGAGGAGATCCACCACGACTGGACCGGCGAGGTATCCACCCGGCAGACAGCGAGCAAGCTGCTGTCAGGGGCCCACCAGAAGCCGCGCCCACGGCCCATCTCTTCAGCCGCGACAAACTCAGCCGAACCCCACGACACCGTCGCGCTATCTACAGAGCTGTCATCACCGCCCATTCCAAGAACTGCGCCGTCCGAGGAACCGTCGGTGATTCGTAGAGTCGCACCACTCAGGTAGGCAACTCGCTCGTCCGTCGGGGCCGGTCGGGGGTCGAAGGCGTCTTCTGCTGCAATCAGAGACGTCAGAGATCCGTTCGCCGTGGTCACCTGATGGAGACCACCGCCCAGCGCAAAGACCGTGCGTTCGCATGCAGCATCCGTCGCGTAGGACACGACGCCGGATGCCTGCTCTCGCATCCGTTCACGGCGAGCCTGTTCGGCGGCGGTCAGCTCACCCTCGGCTTGTTGGTCCGCGTCGAACAGCACCGACGGGGCTGTGTCACCTTCTCGAACCATCCACAAGCTGTTTCTCAGATCCTCCGGGCCTGAAGAGCGCAAGAAGAGCACCGATTTGCCATCGGAAGAGATCGTGAACGACCGGGGGGCTCCCAGTGAGAATCGTCTCGTGGTGGCGTGGCGGCGCGGAAAGGAACGGACTTCGGGGGAAAGTGACGAGTGAGACACGCATTCATATTGGCCCGTGGCACCAAGATGACCGATGATGTTGCGGTGAGCACCGAGATCCAAGTCAATGATGAAACCAGAGCAGCGTTGCTGCTCTTCAATGAACGAGTCGAAGCGACGGCTAGTCAAGAGCGCGGAGCGAAGCGTCTCGCGAAGGCAGAGCGTGCAAAGGACGAGGCGGCGGCGGTCGTGCGCAAGCTCAACGAGAACCCTGACGCAAGCGCCGAAGCAAAGTCTGAAGGTGAAGCCGCATACAAGGCAGCGCTCGATACTTATAACACTCTCAAGGACGACCCGACCGCCGGCGAACCCCTCAGGAAGCCGAAGGCCGAAGCCACAGCCGAACCTGTGGCAGAAGCCCCGACGGAGACGTCAGCCGACGAAGAGGCACCAGCAGCTGTTGAGGCCGCGGCCGAGAGCGAATAGCTCGCTGAGCGCTACTTCTTAACGACGTAGGTATCGGCGAATCGGTCCATGACCGTGCGGTGCTCTGGATCTGTGAAAAGGAAGACGAGCGACACGAGACCAACGATCCAGCTGGCGATCGAGACGAGTATCCCGATGAGCGGGATGGCACCGATGATCGCCACGATGTGCACCAGGCTTCGTTTCGGGCCATCGGGAATACCGAGAGGTTCCGTGCCGTCGCGTCTCACGATTCGAATCCCAAGGAGCAGCTTGCCGACCGTCGCAGACAGGTAGGTGTTCATGAGCGTGTAGTAGGCCGCCCCCACGATCGCCCCGATGATAACCAGGCCCATGTTGACGTCGAGGTCGTTGCCGTCACTTCGGAACGCACTGACGATGACAGCAGCGCCGAATGGCAACGTGATGAGGAACGCCACGATCGCATCGATCACTTTGGCCGCAATACGCAGCCAAGGATCAGCGAGTTCCCGGCCATTTGCGAGAGATCCGGCGCCAGGCGCCACATATCCGGCTTGCTGTTGAGCGCCTTGTTGTTGCGGTCCACCGACCCATTTGCCGCCATCCCACCATCGAACGGTTCCGGGAGGGTCTCCTTCGGCTGGATACCAGCCTGGTGGTTGGCTTGCGTCACTCATCTCGACACCGCTTTCCGCAAGTCCCGTCCGGGCTGCAACCGTCTTAGTGTCGAACGTTACGCGATTTAGACGGCGAGCTGCGTGAATTGCCGTCCTTCCGTGACAGGACGGATTTTCCTCGGATCGCACTAACGTTGGCGTCGTGGCGCCTATTCCGTACGAGTTGCACCCGCTCCCGGAGCTCGACCGCCCTATCTTCGTGATGGCGTTCAAAGGACTGTTCGATATGGGTCAGGCCGCGACGGGCGCCGTCGACTGGTTGTCGATGACACACAAGGGCAAACCCGCGGCCTCCATCGACCCCGAGACATTATTCGACTTCCAGGAAACACGGCCACAGATGCGGATCGGAGTGAATGGCGCGCGCGAGATCCAGTGGCCTGCCAACAACCTCGTGTGGGCCAAAACGCCCGAGGGCTCGCACGACCTTGTTCTGCTCAGTGGTATCGAGCCCAATCTGCGCTGGAGAACGTTCTGCGAGACACTCATCGAGTTGATGGGCGCCACGGGCACCGAAATGGTGATCACGCTCGGGTCTGCGTTGGCAATGGTTCCGCACACGAGAACGTTCCCCGTCACGGCCTCAACCGGCGACGAGGAACTGGCCGAGACGCTTGGTGTGGGCCGACCCACCTACGAAGGGCCCACTGGGCTCATCGGTTCCCTGCATCAGGAGCTCTCCGAACGACACATCCCGCTCGTGTCTCTTCGAGTCAGCGTTCCCCACTACGTGCCTGGATCCCCTTCGCCAAAGGCGACCGCCGCGCTCCTGGCGCAGATCGAACAGATCTGCGGCATTCCGACCGAACATGCTGGGCTCGCAGACGAGATCCGGGACTGGGAAGCACGGGTTCATCGGGCACTCGATGATGACGAAGACGTGCGGGGCTACGTCGAGGATCTCGAGCAACGGGCAGACGAAGGGCCCGAGGTCATCTACGACGTCGACACCATGACCGATGAGATCGAGAACTTCCTTCGAAACCGTTCTGACGACATCTGACCCGCCAGGTCTGCAACAGTTTGCGCTGTGAACCTCAGCTCCGTGCTTCTCGCGTGCGCCATTGCCGCTGGCCTCTCCGGTGGCTTCGCGGCCCGCTATCGACGTTGGGGGACGGCTCTTGCTGACGTAACGATCGGCGTCTTGGTCGCTGGGCTCTTCTCGGTCGTGGCTCTCGTCGTGCTTTCGCTTGCGGCGGGTCTCGATCGCTTCGGAGTTGTTCACTTCGTCTATCTGCTCGCTGTCGTCGGGTTCCCCCTCGCCTCGGCTTGGATCGTTGTCCCTCATCTCCTCGACGCTGAACGCCGGATGCCTTTCATCGGCTGGCTGCTGCTCCTCAGCTCCATCGCCCTCGTCGCCGTCGGGCTGTGGGCAACCCACGTAGAACCATTTCGTCTACAGGTGGATGAACAGATCCTCGGCGTGACCGGTTCGACGGAACCGATCGTGGTTGGCGTGATTTCGGACTTGCAGACAACCTCCATCGGAAGCCACGAGCGAGCTGCGCTCGATGCCGTGCTCGAAGGAGACCCAGACATGGTCGTTCTCCCCGGCGACCTTTTTCAGCTCGACCCTGAGGACATCGGGCCGGCCCTGCCCGAATTCGTCGGCTGGCTTCGCACCCTCACGTCCGCTGTAGATCATGTGGTGATCGTCAACGGAAACACTGACGACGCGGAGATCGTGGAGGACATCGCAGAGGAGGCCGGCGCCACCTATCTCGATGATGAGATCATCGAAGTCACCGTGCGGGGACAAGTCATCACCGTCCTCGGACTATCGGTCTCGTCTGACCGCGACCCTCGCGACCTCGATGCAGGCCTTCTCGAGGAGCTTCGAACTACGACGCGACGACAAGTTCTCGTTCTTGCGGTCAGCCACTACCCAGACCCAGTTCTCGCCTTGACACCTGGAACAACCGTCGATCTGATCCTGTCCGGGCACACCCATGGCGGCCAGGTGGCATTGCCTCGGCTGGGAGCGCTGGTCACGGCCTCGGACGTGCCCCGAGTCGTGGCAGCGGGCGGCCTCCATGTGGTCGATGGCCACCCGATCTACGTGTCGACAGGCGTTGGGCTCGAGAGAGGTCAGGCCCCCCAAGTTCGGTTCGGGGTTCCACCGTCGGTCGCGCTCATCACGATCGTGCCTGCGTAAGAGATCTCAGCGTCCGACATCGACGACGACGCGGCCGCGGATTCGTCCATCAATGATCTCTGAGGCAACCTTCTCCACCTCGTCGAGTCCGACCTCTTGGATCAT
>CAXMRH010000169.1:0-14993 GCA_964196045.1 uncultured Chthoniobacterales bacterium
CTCAGCGCCGACAACAACGGAACCAAGATGCGCAGCCAGGCCCACAAGAGCGAAGATCGGCACGGCCAAGAGCGCGATCGATCGCATGTCGAGGAGTGCCTCTCGCTGCGGCCACGCAGTCGACTGCACGAGGCCCAGATGTACTTTCGTGCCGAGGCGGCTCGAAAGAATTCCGCCAAGTGCACCCGCCATTCCGAAGTAGGCCGGAACCAAGATCAGGAGAGCGGGTTGTTCGAGAAACGAACCGAGCTGCTTCTCGACAAGGATGCCGGCGATCAGCGAGAGGAACGATGCGGTACCGAGAACCGGAATCGACTCAAGCACGATCCTTCGTAGCAATGGCAGCCCAGCGCGAAGACACAGAACAAGCACGGCGATCGCGGCAGCGATGGAGACGACACCCAGAACTTCACTGCCTCGTCCGGATCCAACGACGAGGGACCCAATGATGAGCGCCGGCAACGTCACGAGATCACCGGTGGAGGTGACGAGCGGAGCAGTCACGTTGTCGAGGTCCCAACCGAAGCGGGTCGAACCAGCAGCAAGAGCCACCGTGATCGCCAGGACCACGATCGATGCGATCAGTCCTCCAGACACCGACACAGCGACGAAGTCGAGAAGGCTCATCGCGCCGGCGATGTCAAAGACGCTGGCGAGTCCCCGTGCGACGAAGGCCAGCCACGTTGCGGCCATGACGCTCAGTCCGAGCGACGCTAGAACGTTCTGGGCGAACAACGTGTCGGGCCTGGTCGTGATGCTGAAGGTGCCGGTGTGAATCGCGGTGCCGAGGCGGCTGCCCAGTGCACCAAAGACGTTGCCACGCTGAGCGATTGCCGCGGGAACCATTAACAAGAGACCGGGGAGTTCGGCGAGGCGCTCTTCGGAGGAGGCCAGAGTCAGGCCGGCAAGGAGCGTGACTATGACCGAAACCAGCAGCGCGACAACGGTCTGCACCACTGCGCGCGGATCAGGTCCAAGGCTTCTTACGAGTCGCGCGAGGAAGGTACGGAGAAATTCCATGACGCCTTCATCGCTGGCGCGACGTGTCCTGTTCCGTCCTGATCATGTGGTCAGGGTACGCGCCTGCCGTGGTCGCAGGTGTTATCGAAAGTCTCTAGACATGCTCGGAGCGACCATCGAAAACTCGACGAGCTTGTCTGCAACAACGTTGATCACACCCTCGGCAATCTCCACCCGTCCACGAACGATCAGCGCAACAGCGGTCAAGGCAACGTGTTTGTGTCGCTGCCAGCACCCCTTCGAAACGATGACGTTGATGAGGCCATGTTCATCTTCGAGGTTGAGAAACGTCGTGCCCGAGGCTGTCGCTGGGCGCTGACGATGAGTCACGACACCTGCAATCAGAATCCGATCACCCGAGATCTGTTCGCCCAAGGCAGATGATGGCAACACACCGAACGCATCGAGGTCGTCCCTGTAGAACAAAGTTGGGTGACCGTCAGGGGCAACACCGATCGCCCACAGATTCGCAAGTGAGATCTCTCGGTCGGTCATCCCCGGGAGCTTCGGGGCTGTCGTACCGGTGATGATCCCCTCGAGCCGACCCTCCGAAGACTGTGCAGCAGCACCGGCCCCCCAAAGAGCGCTCCTGCGATCACCGAACACACCAGCGGTTGCGAGTGCCTCTAGCACCTCGATGGAGCAACCCGTGCGTCGCTTCACATCTTCGATCGAGCTCCATGGACGACCTTCGTCGATCGCCTTTGCAAGATCGTCTCCGACATGGCGGACCGAACCGATTCCCAACCGCACCGCAGGTCCGCCAACCCCCCATTTCTCCGGTTCGACGCCAACCCCTTGTCGAGAGGCCGGGTCGGTCGGCGGACCTTCTGTCCATTCGAGTGTTGCCCCTGCCCCCGACAGATTGATATCGGGAGTGAGCACCTGCACGCCATGGCGACGAGCATCGCCGACAAGTGTGTGTGGCGAATAGAACCCCATCGGCTGCGCATTGAGCAGAGCCGCACAAAACGCTGCTGGGTAATACCGCTTCAACCACGACGACGCATAAACCAGATAGGCGAATGACACCGAGTGACTCTCGGGGAAACCATAGTTGGCAAACGCTGCGAGCTTCTCCCAGATGCGGTCTGCCACATCACCGACGATCCCCCGCTCTGCCATGCCGTCATAGAGCCGAGACCGAATCTCCTCCATACGTTTCTGGCTCCGCTTGGACCCCATTGCCTGACGCAATTGATCAGCTTCGGCAGCGGTGAACCCTGCAACATCGATCGCCATCTGCATCAGTTGTTCTTGGAAGAGTGGAATCCCCAACGTCTTCGACAACGATTTCTCGAGCAGCGGATGTAAATAGGTGACGGGCTCCTTTCCGTTCCGACGTCGAATGTACGGATGCACCGAACCACCTTGAATTGGGCCCGGACGAATCAGCGCCACTTCGACGACGAGGTCGTAGAACATGCGCGGCTTGAGCCGAGGCAGGGTCGCCATCTGCGCCCTCGACTCGATCTGGAACACACCAATCGTGTCCGCGCGGCACAACATGGCGTAGACCTCTGGGTCTTGTGGCATCGTCGCCATGTCCAGTTCGATCTCGTGGTGTTCGGCAATGAAGTCGATCGCATAGTGGATTGCGGACAACATCCCGAGGCCCAACAAGTCGAACTTCACGAGCCCGGTTCTCGCACAGTCCTCCTTGTCCCATTGCAAGACACTTCGGTTCTCCATCCTCGCCCATTCGACCGGACACACTTCGACCACCGGCCGATCGCAGATCACCATTCCTCCCGAGTGAATACCGAGATGTCGAGGTGCGTGCTCGAGCATTGTGGCGAGCTCGGCGACATCTGCTGGAAACGAATCGACCTGCGACCCGAGACTCGTCCAGCCATCGAGCTTCTTCGAGAACGCATCTTGTTGACCCGTTGCGTACCCCAGCGCCTTTGCCATATCTCGAACCGACGATTTCGATCGGTAGGTGATCACGTTTGCCACCTGCGCGGCGTGCTGTCGCCCATACCGCTCGTAGACGTACTGGATCACCTCTTCTCGCCGGTCGGACTCGATGTCGATATCGATGTCGGGAGGACCATCGCGTTCAGGTGACAGGAATCGCTCGAACAACAGTCCCAACGCAACCGCATCCGCATTGGTGATGCCCAGGGCATAACAAACTGCTGAATTCGCGGCAGACCCACGGCCCTGGCAGAAGATGTTCGACTCACGACAGAACGTGACGATGTCGGAGACGATCAGGAAGTACCCAGGAAACCCAAGCGAATCGATCAGATCAAGTTCGCGATCGATCTGGACGTATGCACCAGGAACCCGCTCATCGCTTCGAAGCCCATACCTGCCCTTGGCTCCACGTTCTGTGAGCTCCCGCAACCACGACATCTCGTCGTGGCCATCGGGACACTGATATGGCGGGAGGTTTGGTGCTACCAATTTCAGATCGAACGCACACTCCTTTGCCACCCGTGCCGCAGCTTCGACAGCGCCGGGGTAGCGCTCAAAGCGTCGTTGCTGCTCGTCGCCGCTTCGAAGGTGCGCAGCTGACGCAGATGGCAACCAACCATCATGATCATCGAGCGACCGACGATGACCAACGGCCGCCAATGCGGTGGCCAACTTCCGGTGTTTCTGATTGGCATAACGCACGTCATTGGTAGCCAACACAGTGAGGTCTCGCTCCAACCCCAATCGAGCAAACGCATCATTGCGGGTACTGCACAACGGCGTCGAGTGGTCCCACAACTCGACACCAAGATTCGGTCGACCGAATCGTTCAATCAGGTCATCGAGCACCCGTTGTGCAGCAATTGGCCCATCCGCGATCAGCGCCTTGTTGAGTGGACCCTCGTTCGTGCCCGTGAGGACCACCCATTGCCCTCCAGCCAGTTCGCTGAGACGCTCAAGGGTGTAGAGCGGCGCACCCTTGTTCCCCTCCATCTGGCCCTCGCTGATCGCCCGTCCAAGACGCGCATATCCCTCTGGTCCGCGAGCCAGTACGACGATGTCTCCCGCGCCACCAACTTGGCCGAATGGATCTGTTGGGTCGGTCAGGCTCAGTTCAGCCCCAAACACCGTCAGCAGACCATGAGCACGAGCAGCCTCGGCGAAGCGAACCACCCCGTAGAAGCCATTTCGGTCGGTGAGGGCCAAGGCCTCCAGACCGAGCCGTACTGCCTCCTCGACAAGATCTTCTGGCCCCGATGCACCGTCGAGGAAGCTGAAGTTCGAGTGGCAGTGCAATTCGGCATATGCCGCAGTCGGAACGTCACGCTCGACATCTGGCGCTTCGTATGCCTCACGCTTACGCGACCACGCGGGACTATCCCCACCCGTACGTTCGACGCCCTGTTCTTGTCGGGACTCCCGCCCGATATCCCCGGAACCTGTACGCGTCGCGTCTCGGTCTGACAACCGTCGCTCGAACTCCGACCACGGCACTGGAGGATTTCGCCACCCCATAAGGAGTCGCGAGTGTATCGAACATTCGTTCGATATGAGACGAACTTGGGGTCGCGCCTCACTTTCATAGTTTCAAAATGCAAGTGAGAAAGTGAGGCGCGACCCCATTGCCTAGACCCCATTGCCTTACACGCAGGCTCAGCCGCCGAGCGTCCGGGAGTTAGCACCGGAGGGACGGAGGTGCCGCCAGGGCGTCGCATCGCCGAAGGCGGGTGCGGATGTAATTGCCGGGTGCGAAGCGGGAAAGAAGGGGCCTGACCCCTTACGTCATACAAAGCGGTGGCTTCCCTTGCAATTCAACGATTTGGGGCAAAGGGGCCTGACCCCTAAGTCGTCAAAGGGGTCAGGCCCCTCGCGACCCATTGCCCCATAGGGGCCTGACCCCTTACGTCGTACGTTTCGGTCGACCAGATCCACAATCACGTCTATACGCATGAAGGGGCGCCAGCTCCGGAGGGCAGGAGGTGCGGGAGTGCCGCCAACGCGGGAGTGAGGAGGGACGACGAACGAGTCGGCGCCTCGGGCGCAGCAGCCGAGCATCGAGGAGCAGCAACCCGAAGGGTTGCCCGCGAGGGATTGCGACAGCTGGAGCGAGGAACGAGCGGGGGGCTCAGCCCAGGTGCTCGACGAGCCAGTGATGGATCTTGGTTGTTCGCTCAAGTTCGTTCGCGCACCAGTCGGCAAAGGCTGGTTTGGTGATCGATGCCGGAGTCTTCTTCATCCAACGCACCTGGAAGCCCTTGTGTCGCAGGAGGTCGCTTCGAGGATGGTCTTCGGCGTACGGCTTCGGGACCGTCTTCAACCCCTCACCCGCGATGTCCGCTTTGGTCGCGGCAACGAGCTCATCAAGAGCCTTTGCGAACGGCTCGCCATGTTCGTCAATGGCAATACGCCACCGCTCGAGGTCAGAGATCATGATCCCACTCGCAAACCCCACACCATCTGACGGGCTCATACGCACCCACAACATGGGAGCGGTCTTCTTGTTCGGACCTTCCCAGAACCTGAACATCAGGTGGTCTTTGTACGGCGATGCGCCGGGTTTGAAGCGCAGATCATTGTTGATCGGAGATATCGAGCCGTTCGTCTTCGGTTGTCCCTCGATGCCTCCAGAAATTCGATCCGCGAGCAGCTCAGCCAGCTCCGAAACGAATACTTTCGCATGCGGAACAAGATCGGTGTCGTAGGTTCCTCGGTTGGCGTCAAACCACGCCTTGTTTTTCGTGTCGAGCGTCATCAAAAAATCGAGCCCGCTCTTCGGGAAGCCAGAGAAGCTCATGAGACGAACTCGTATCCCTCATCGAGCAACGACGCCCACGTCGCTTCATCCCGGCCTGGTATCTGAACCCACTCGCTGAAGACCTTCTTTGCAGGAGCAAACGCAAGTCCTTCACCAGATTCGATGAGTGCCGCCACTCGCTGTTTCGGGAGCTTCACGACGAGGTCTCCGGTCCGATACTCCGGCATCGCAAGAAACTCTTTACCCACCCGGATGCAGCGGCTTCTCATGAGCTCACCTTCGTCGACCTTGCCTGCAGCGAGCAGTGGCTGGGCCACGTCCCAGAACAGTGCGTCATCAACATCTTCAGACTGTGTCATCCCCGAACCTCCTGCCCCATTCTGCGCGCACACCCCAGGGCCCTGTCACCTCGTCGACGAATGTGTAGTGGCTATTCGGACACAAGTGGGCGACAAACCTCAGGAGGTCGCGAAGGCGCGCACGGTGAAGGTTCCCGCTCCCTCGATCTTCGGCGGCACGGCAGTGAAGGAGAATCTCATCGACGGGAGCTCATCGAGATTGGTCAAGTGTTCGATGATCGGCACGTCTGCCCGGAGAAGAACCGTGTGCACCGGTCGTTCCCCGGTCTCGGTCGAGTCGATGTTCAACGAATCGATTCCCACGCAGGCCACACCGACCTCGACCAGACGAGTGGCCGATGCAGCAGTCAGATACGGATGACGCTCAACGTATTGCTCGGTCCCCCAATGTTTCGAGTGATCGGTCCGAACCAACACGGCGTGGCCCGCAAGGCCGGCAACGTCATCGCTACTCAAGTCGATCGCGACTTCGCCCACCCGGTCGAGGCACACGGCGGGGACGGCGGCGACTCGGTCGAGAGACAGCCCCGTCAGATCGTGGCCGTCCGCGTACCGGTGAAAGGGCACATCAAGATACGTTCCCGTGTTGGTGCAGAGCTCGACCACTCCGATCTGAAAGGTGACCCCCGGCCCGTAGATTTCCTCGGCTGCTTCGCGTGTGAGGTGCGAGCTGATCTTGGGGGTCGGGAGGCCCGGATAGGTGGTCATTCCATGAGTGATGTCGTGACTCAGGTCGAGGTGCATTCGGCCAATCTATCCATCCGCCCGGAACACATTCGAGGAGCAGATTCACGCGCCCGAAACCGTGGGAGATTCGTCGTCTCGTGCACTAGGTTGGCGCCGTGACTGGAACGAACGCCTTCGGGCAACCGATCGGCGAAGATCTCGGCCTCTGGACGCCGCCGGTTTCCCCGGCCCATGTCGAGCACCAAGGTCAGCACGCGCGACTCGAGCCGCTTCAGCGGGCTCGCCACGCCATACCGCTCTTCCACACTTTCAAATTCGCCGAGGACTCATTGTGGACCTACATGGCGCTCGGACCGTTCAACGACGCCGCCGACATTGGGCAACTCATCGACGCGATGAACAAATCGCACGACACGCACCCCTATGCGGTCATTGTGAACAATGAGGTGCACGGGTTCCTCTCGTACCTTCGCGACCAGCCAGACATCGGTGTCATCGAGATTGGATGGATCACGTTTTCTCCAATGCTGCAGCGCTCGACGGCGACGACGGAAACGATCTACCTACTTCTCGAGCACGCGTTCGCCTCGGGCTACCGACGTGTGGAATGGAAATGCGACGCACTCAACCAGGCGTCACGCAACTCCGCCGAGCGACTCGGCTTCTCGTATGAGGGAACGTTCGCGAAGGCAACCCACTACAAGGGACGAAACCGAGATACGGCCTGGTTTGCAATGACCGACGACGACTGGATCGACAACAGTCGTCGACTCTCCTCGTGGCTTGCACCCGACAACTTCAACGAGGATGGAACCCAGCGTCAGCGCCTCGGAGACATTGCCTAGCGCCAGAGACACCGCCGAGCACTACGTGGCCGCGGCGTTCTCCTGAGCAACGAGGCGCAAATACGCGGCTCGGACAGCAAGCGCCTCTCTGACCTCGGCGTTACTTTCCTCCACAAACCCCTTGCGGTACGACTCATCGGTCACGAGCGACACCGCGAACTGCAAACCGCTGAAGGCGGCGACGAATCCGGCGGCAATCAAATGCAGCGACGAGAGGACGATCTCGTTACCGAACAACGCAAAAGACGCCAGCGCAACATCGTCGGTGTCGGTGAGAGTTGTCCACTGCAGCATGGTGTCGGAGCGCACGGTGAGAAGACCAAAAAGCACGTAAAAACCGAAGATCAGCAGGGTGACCACCGCGACCTGTGCGGCGAGTCCGACGACCAGGCGAAGCGTCAGATTGACCCGAGCGGCTCGTCCGAGAGGCACTTGCTTCGGCCGTCCGGTGAAAGTCGACGTGTCACATCCCTCGAGCGGCGTGTCGTGTAGTTCTTCGTCGACCTCCGCCCAGTTGTCGAAGTAGCGCAACTCATGGATGGCGCCCCGCATCGCACCGACGAGAAAGGTGAGACCGATGAGACCCAGCGCAGACACAACCAGAGCGAAAAAGGAGTACGAGAAGTCGTTGACGACTTGCCAGATTTCGGCGTTCAAGAACAGGAAGGCAGAGAACAAGAGCATCAGGGGAAGGATTCGCCCGAGCAACTGCAGGATCTGCGTGAGGTGACTCCACATTGCCGCGAGCCCCCAACGCGCCATCGGGAACAAGCCCCAAGAGACGACGAGATAGACGACGACCAAGAACCCGACGTTCAGCACGACGACCCCAAAGAACTCGATCGTGTTTCGATGCCCGCCAAGCAAGGCAAGGACCGGTGGGACCAAGACGAACAACGCCAACTCGCCCACACCAATGTCGTTCGGACGAGCAAAGGGACTCCGTCCACGAACACGGTTGAGCACCACGATCGCACCGACGACGATGGCGATACCGCCGACAAAGGCCGCGAACTGTTGCCAACCTGTGACGTCGCGGCCAAACGTCAGAAACATCTCGCTGAAAAAGATCAGTGTGAGGAACCCGACGGCTCGGGTCCAGACATCTTCCGAGGCCTTGAAGTCGTCAATGAAGTGCGGGATGCCGTTTCGAACGAACCAGTCCTCGGTCGCATCGAGGAGTGACGTGCTCACTCGCAGACAGCTCCGCGCATGTCGATGTGAGAGATGCTCACCTCACCGCCAGGGGGCAGTGATGCTGCGACCTTCTGCGCGATGGCCGGCTCGCAGAGTGCAGCGGCCGTCGGGCCACTGCCGGAAAGCCACGAACACCAGGCCCCCGCCGCCCGAGCCGCCTCGAGCGCCTTGGCCGTCTCGGGCAGGCTCTCGAGGCGTTGCGCTTGATGGAGCCGATCCTCGCTTGCGACCCCAAGAAGTTCCGTGTCGCCGTTGGTAAGGGCTGCGATCAGCAACGCCGTTCGCCCCATGTTGAAGACCGCGTCCTCCATCGAGACATGGGTGGGCAACTTCCTGCGTGATTCCCTCGTTCCCGACAACGTGTCCGGGATCCACAACACCACGTTTGCCTGCAGCCCGAGCTGGACGCGCTCCACCCGTTCCCCAACCGCAACTGTGACCCCACCAAACACGGACGGGGCAACGTTGTCCGGATGCCCTTCCAGCTCTGTCGCCTCGAGGAAGAGCCAGCGCCGACACTCCTCGAGCGTGGAACCCTTTTGTATCGCCGCGGCCAGCAATCCAGCGACGCGAGCGGCTCCGGAGAAGCCAAGTCCTCGAGCAGGAGGGATCGTCGAACTGATCTTGAGACCGCCCGTGCCCCCAAATTGCTCAAAGACGCGCATCGTGAGATGGTCTCGACTTCCGACACCTTCCTCGGCGAACTCCACCTCGATGTAACGATCGACAGCCATCCCCAAAACGTCGAAGCCGGGCCCGAGGTTCGCCGACGACGCGGGCACACGGATGGTGGTCATCAGGCGTCTTTCACGCCACCGGAAACCAACGGTGGCTCGGTCGACCACGGAAACTCGATCCATTGATCGGTGCGCTTCCAGACGTAGTCGCACTTGATGAGCGAGTGTGACTTCTCATAAAGACAGGCGGAGCGGACGTCACCGACGACATCGGCACAGAAGTCGTGGACGTGGCGAAGGGTGTGGCCAGTATCGGCAACGTCATCGGCGATGAGGACCTTCGAGTCGGTGAGATCGAACTTGTCGAGATAGGGCGGCAGCGTGGTCGGAACGGAGAGACGTTCGTCGACGCCGGTGTAGAACTCGACGTTCATCACATAGAGGTTCTTGACCGAGAGCGCGTAGCCGAGTGAGCCTGCAACGAAGAGCCCCCCGCGAGCGATCGCCAAGATGATGTCGGGTCGGTAGCCATCATCGGCGACCATCCCAGCTAGTTCGCGAGCAGCTTTTCCATAGGTGGCCCAGTCGAGATTTTCGCGTTCTTCACTCATGGGTCATGACCCTACCGACCGACGCCTAATAGGTCCCAGCCAGCCACCACTTGCCTTGTTCGACATAGACAAGAATTGCTTCTCCATCTTCGTCGACGAGCTGGAATCGGGCACGTCGTCGTGCCCGGTCTGGGTCCCACCATCGCTCATCGAGGAGCCAAGGCCCCGCCCATCCAACGATGTGTTTCCAATTGGTTCCATCGCGCGAGACATGCGCCGGGGCACCAGAGAGCTCACCTCGACCAGAGACGCTGACCGATTGTGCTGCCTCGTCGACAACATCGACTTGTTGTTCAGAGAACAGCTCGACAGGAGAAGGTGAAGGGAGCTTTCCCGGCCATGGCCGGTCATCGAAAATGCGCAGTTGACGTTCGCTGAGGTCAATGGTTCCAGCGGGCAGCAAGCGGACCATGTCATCTGCTTCGCGACCGCCCTGCCATTCAGCTACCTGCACGTTGTCGACCCCGACAAGCGCCTCGAGTCGTGCAACCGCTCGGCCTGCACGTTGATCCGCTTCGGTCTCCCCACCCCAAAATCCAAGCTGTCGACCTGACGCCGGTATCAGATTCTCCGGCCGGAGAACCAACAAACTCAACCCACCCGATGGCCGTATCGTCGGGGAAGCGTTCAACCATCCATCGAGTTGCCACCGCACCCGATCGGTCATCGCCGCAACGGAGAGCGCCCCTTCGTGGCGCCACCCTCGAACGAATCGTTCACCGTGTTCACTTTCGGCCTCGACCGTGACCCTGCTGCAGGCAGCCCCGCGGCGTTGCAACTTCTCCTGCAGTTCAAGAGCGAGGTGTCGTGCTGCAAAGGCGGCTTGGTCGATTCTGTCGACCGGCGGTTCGAGAACAAGAGACACCGCCATGTTCTCTGGGGGGTCGGAGACATCGGCGGGTCGCTCATCCATACCAGAAGCAAGGTTGTGCGCCTCCAGCCCTTCACGAGCAAATCGCCCCAGCACATCAGCCGCCTCGAGGGCAGCAAAAGCTCCCAGCGTGCAGATCCCCAACCTCCACAGCACGTCGGTGAGGTCGGGTCTGTCAAGCACAGTAATTGGTAGCGGGGCAAGGAACTCTGGACTTGCCCCTGGTTCGATAATGCATGGACCTGCCGAGCGCGACCGCGCTGCAACCCGTGCAGCGAACACTCCGTCCGCAACACCCACGCTGCATGTCGTGCGCCCATCGAGAACCTCGTCAACGGCACCCATGATCTTTTCCACCAACAGCTGGTCACCTCCGAAATATCTCGATGGGCCACGTGTCGGGAACACACAGGTTCCGGGTTGGGTGAGTTCCAGTCGGGGGGTGAACGCCTCGATTGCGGCTGCAATCGACTCGAAGGCCCTCGCCTCTGATGCCATGTCGCGGTCGGCAATGACGAGTTCAGGACATCGACCTTGAGCCTCACGTCGCCGCAGTCCCCGCACCACACCCATCGACCGCGCTGCAAGAGAGGAAGCAACAACACGGTTGGCGTGCAAGACAGCGCCTGCTTCATCAGGTGAGATCCCTGCCGCAACAACGGGCCAGTCCTGGCACCACACCGCGGCTATGCGCGGCACCTCTGTCACATCTGCACTCGGAGTTTCTGAGCTTCGACCACCTTTAGCGTGCCGTCAGCGGCAGGCAGCTCGAACCTGCCTCGACGCCCAGCGCCAGGGGTTCGGCGACCCGTTGCTACAACGTCGAGACCACGCGCTTGCACTCGACCATGACCCCGACCGAGACCTTGCCATTGGACTGGATCCACGGTGAACGACACGTCGTACTGCAGTTGCCCCCCACTGTGGTTCCCATCATCTCGGGTGAATCTGTTCGAACGACGTTGCACCGGATCGGGGGCTAGTTCGACGAGTACTGTGCCGCGCTCCCTGCAACGAGACGCCATTCGTCGATATTCGCTTTGTTGCACCCGATGGTTGGGCGAACCAAAAACGATTGCATCGACGGCACCGATGAGTGCACCGATTGTTGCCGACCAGGTAGCCGAATCAGGAGTCGTGACGACGAGAACTCGTTCGATGGCAATCCCCACCTCTCGTGCAGCACCAAGACTGATACCTGAGACATCAACTACTGCGATCCATCCACCGGAAGTGGTGACATCGCTCAGCAACGCCCAGGCCAAAGCTCGCGCAGAGGCACCACCATCAACCCGAGTTGTCCACCCTCGCTGCAGTCCCCCACCTGGCAACAGCCCATGAAAAACCTCTGGAACAGGCAAAACCTGCTCTGCGGCAAGCACGATCGGTGCAATCCGTCGAACTTGATCTTGCAGTTCCAGTGGTAACCCCATTTCACCAGTATCGAACACTTGTTCGCATTCTGCAACTTCTATTAGCTAGGTTGCTCCTAGATGTGTTTCAATATATTTCGGTATTTCGCATCACCGAATCTTTTGCACGCGGAGTTGGAGTCATGTCTGAATCGTCAGAGGTCGAAATGTGTCTCGTCGCCCAACTCCTCATCGATCACGTCGAGTCGTTGCGTACGGTTCTCGACAGAATCATCGACCTCCACACCACGTCCACGTGGGAAGGCAGGGCCGCAGCTCACAGCAGGCTTCGACTCGAGCGGCAAGATGATCGATGCCGACATGCGGTTCGGACGATCGATGACTTGATCGATGACCTTCAGTTTCAGGCTCGACGCAACTACGGCTGAGATCGCCGCCCACCCCTTCTCTGGCTCAAGAAATCGTCCCATATGCCGAATCCACAGTCATGTGTCCTCGTCGCGGCGCGCCGTCTGTCATCCTTGCCGCGCTCATTGCACTTGGCCTTCTGAATCCAGCCAGCGCACTAGCCGCCGAGGACGATCAGCTTTTCGGATACTCACCGGACACACTCCCCCTCGCCGCAGATGCCGATTGGGTCGACCCCGCGATCATCGTGGGCTTGAATCCCGACGACCTTGCTCCCGCACCCGACTTCGCAGTCGAAACTCTTCACAACAGCACAATCTTTGCTTCGGGCATCGATTGGGTTCCCGTGGAAGACGACATGCTCGAGCCACTGGTGGAGCACCATGTACGTGTTCTACAGGTCATCAAGACACTTGACCGAGAAGTCGACGGACTTGCACGAACCATTCGCCAACGACGGCCACAGATCGCGGTGTTCAACTCCGCCATTGAACATGAACACGCCGAAGAAGCGCGCCTCGCCCGAGAGATCGCGACGCTCAACAAGGCAATTGCCGAGTTTGCCGTTCGAGCGTTCATCTCCGAAGACAAGCTCGATACTGCACTCACATTGCCCGACACCGAGCTCAGCGAAACCCGCGTGGTGTCCGATGAAGTCCGCGAAGACCAGTTCACCCAGATCGAGAATCGTGAAGCAGAACTCGGCGAGCGGCAGCTACGCCGAGCCGGCTTGGAAGAGGACCTTCGTCTACTGCGGAGCGAGCTACGCGTCCTGCGACGTGAACGTCTTGGACTGCTGTCCGACGTGCGGTCCATGGAAGATCTGGCTGAACACACAGCGGCCACGTATCAACAGACCTTGCACGACCGTCTCGAACTGTTCGTCGCCGGAACCGACATCCCCCTCGTCGCGCTGAACGCCTACGTCATTGCTGAGCGAACCCTGGAGGTCGAGAATCCGACTTGCCAGATTCGCTGGTGGATGCTCGCCGGAATCGGCAAGATCGAAAGCATTCACGGCCACTTCGGCGCCTCCACCCTGGACGTCAACGGCGACACGACCGATCAAATCACCGGTCCTGCTCTGGACGGCAGAATTCTCGAAGGAGCCGAGTTTCTGGTCGAAGGCGTAGAACTGCCCGAAGCCACCGACCGAACTGGCGTCATCGAAATAGAACTTCCCCCCGCCCCAGCGAGCGCGGCCATCGAGATCGCCGCAGGTGCGGCCGCGGCGAATACGACCGTTCCTGTGGACGCGCCCCTTCCCGTGATCAAGCGGCTCGCTCTGATCAAGGACAGCGATGGTGGACGACTCGATGGCGACTCGGTCTATGACCGCGCGGTCGGTCCAATGCAGTTCATCCCGCAGACGTGGCGTACGTACGAAACCGACGGAAACCTCGACGAAGAAACCGACCCGCAAAACATCTATGACGCAGCCCTCGCCTCGGCTCGTTATCTCTGCGCCGCATCGGGTTCCATGGCTACCGAGGACGGTCAGCAGACTGCGTACTTCTCCTACAACCACGACCAGGAGTACTCCGACGACGTCGCTGCAGCAGCAGACCGCTATCGAAGACTGGTAGAGATCCCCGCGGAGCCGGCTGGCGATGCACACGCGCTCGGTGTCGCGAACCCCGATCTTCTCGAGAGCAGCATGCGTGCTGCGGAGAAATCTGGGAAACTCGACGATCCTGCACTCCCGGACTGGTAGCTCGGCTCTCCTAGCACGCAGCTGTCCAGAGTTCGGCCTCTACGCTGTTCATCATGGCAACGGGGGACACGTCGAACGTCGACGAGCGCGACTCCGTCGGAGTCGGCCCGCATCCCCAACCGTGGCCGGATGACCCTCGTTTCGATCCGGAACTGCTCGCCGAGGGAGATCGCCGAAACGTTGTCGACAAGTACCGCTATTGGCAACATGACGCAATCGTCGCCGACCTCGATGCAGCGCGCTCAGGGCTGCACATCGCGATTGAGAACTGGGAGCACGACTTCAACATCGGCACTGTGGTGCGCAATGCGAACGCGTTCAATACTGCCGCCGTGCACATCATCGGCAAGCGTCGATGGAATCGTCGTGGCGCCATGGTCACCGACCGATACCACCACGTATTCCACCACGCAACCGTCGACGTTTTCGTCGAGTGGGCACGAGCAGAGGAGCTCCCCGTAATCGGCATCGACAACCTCCCGGGATCGGTTCCACTCGAGCACACAGAGCTTCCTGCCGCCTGCGTTCTCGTGTTCGGGCAGGAGGGTCCAGG
>CAXMRH010000170.1:0-3722 GCA_964196045.1 uncultured Chthoniobacterales bacterium
TCATCGAAGGGGGCGGAGGCGATCACCGAGATCTCGAGTTCGTCCCGGTGTCGGGTAAGCGTGAGCAGACTAGAAGGATGACCGTTGTTCGTTGCAACCAATCCGGGCAGCACGGCTACATCGACCACCGTGCCACGACGCACCCGGTGTCGCCCGCCTGTTGTTTCGAGGAGGGCCACCGCCCATGCGAAATCCTGAGTGGCATACGGGCGGATCGACGGACCTGCTGCGTCGGCCTGGGCCGGGCGGGTGTCGATCGAGACCATGTGTCGAGGGTAGTGGATCTTGCTTCTCGACGGCTGGCAGATGGGCCAAAATCAGTCAAGAACAATCCGGCTCATTGCACCGCCAGATAGTCGCGCTCAACCTGGTGTCCGAGAGCGTCTAGGAAGTCGCTGATCTCCTCGCGAGCGCCCGGCGTCGCCACCGCTATCAGGGTCAGCACCCCATCAGGGTGGCCGAGCACATCTGGGGAACGCACTGGAATCCCGCCCGCGGCCTGTCCACCGATCTTCTTCGGATCGATGTCGATGAACGTCTCGACCTTCACTCCGAGCGAGGTCAAGTCCTTCGCGTGCTGCTTCCCGTAGGGTCCACTGCCCCACACGCGGCACGAGCGAGCACCATTCCTCATGGGGCCACTGAGGAGGTACCGATGTTTCAACCGTCGCATCGAGTCGAAGCTGTATCGAGGATCTGAACGCGTCAGGCGCGACGGCGAATCCCGCCACACGAGCACGCTTTCGTCGACGCGGCCCACGTGGTGACCTGCCTCGAGCAATCTGAGCCACAGGTCATAGTCCTCTGCGAAGTCGCCGTTCCGATAGCCGCCGAGCTCGCGCAGAACTGCTGTCCGGAGCATGGCGGACGGATTCGCGACGGGTGATTCAACGAATCGCTGATGGAACACTGCCGAAGGACTGTCGAGACCGTTCAGCCAGTCAACGTGGCGCTGCATGCCACCGTCGGGATCTCCGCCGTGCTCGACCCAGCCCGTACATGCCGCCCAGTTCGGGTGGTCGTGCAACGCGACCGACTGCGCGACAAGTCGATCTGGAGGCATCACGTCATCGGCATCGATCCGCGCCATCAGAGGCGCGTGAGACAGCTCCAACGCCCTATTCGCTGCTTCGACCACGCTTGCAGCAGTGAGAACGTCGACCTGGATGCGAGAATCACTGGCCGCGGCATCTCGGGCGATGTCGAGAGAATCGTCCGTGCAACCGTTGCAGACGATGATGAGTTCCCAATCATCCATCGTCTGCGACCGGACAGACTCGATCGTCTCTCCCAAGGTTGCTGCTGCGTTGTGGACCGGAAGGACGACATTGGTCGTGAGCACCGGTCGAGGAGCAATCAGTCGCAGGCGTCAGTCGCGACGGTCAGTCGAAGAGCAACGCGTCGAGGCCGAGCGTGACTCCCGGCCGTTCGGCGACATGACGGATTGCAAGCAGCACCCCCGGCATGAAGGAGTCTCGATGAATGCTGTCGTGGCGGATGGTTAGAGTCTCACCAGTTGTTCCAAAGATGACCTCTTGGTGGGCAACCATGCCGTGCATTCGTACTCCGTGGACACCAACTCCGCCGACTTTGCCACCCCGAGCACCGGTGACAACCTCATGTTCGGTTGGATCGACATCCCATTCGGTGCCGCTTGCATCCTTCGCGTCTTGAATCCGCCGAGCGGTCATCATCGCCGTACCCGAAGGTGCATCCCGCTTGGCATTGTGATGGAACTCGATGACCTCGGCCGTCTCGAAGAAAGGCGCCGCGAGCTCAGCCATTCGCATCATCATGACGGCGCCGATCGCAAAATTCGGCGCAATGAGCGCATTGCTGTCTGTGAAGGCCTCGCGAAACCCGTCGATGTCACTCTGGCCGAAACCCGTGGTGCCGACAACAGCGTGCACACCGTCGGCGGCACACCAATCCAGGACCGCACGGCCGACTTCGAGATGCGTAAAGTCGACGACGACGTCGACTGCTGCTGGGTCGAGTTGATCGACCGCACCGACGACCACGATGTCGGTCGAGACGTTGCAGATGTCCGCCAGTCGTTCGCCTTCCACAGAGGGATCGACACCTGCCACCAGCTCAAGATCGGGAGCACCATCGATCGATCGACAGACCTCGCCCCCCATTCGACCTCCGGCACCAGTCACCGCTACTCGCATCATCGTCCCATCGTAGGTCAAACCCAGAATTCGTATGCCTGCGCGCGTCTGGCGCGCCTAGACCTGCGAATTTTCAGGAGTGGGTAGTCGTGCAGCGGGTGAGCGCTTCTGCAGGGCCGACGAGCGACATGATGGCCGCAGTTCCGTACACATCGCGGATCACGTTGTTCACGTCCACGATCGTTACAGCGGCAAGGCGCTCGAGGAAAAGGTCGATGGAGACGATCTTCCCCCGCAAGGCTTCGCTCGTGGCCATGCGGCTCATACGCGACCCAGAGTCTTCAAGGCCCAGAATTATCGACCCCTCGAACCCAGTTCGTGCAAGCTCGAGTTCATGGGCCGTGACACCGTCCTCAACTAGGGACGCCATCTCCGCCTGAAGTGCATCGAGAAGCTCAGGACCACGTTGTGTGGACGTCGCGGCGTACACCGTCGCGGAACCCGCATCGGCGTAACCCGATGTCGAAGAAAACACGGTGTAGGCCAAACTCTGCTCCTCACGAATGCTCTGAAAGAGCCGTGAGGAAGGTGATCCGCCAAGGATCTGATTGGCCATCGCGAGGGCGTACCGACGTCTGTCGCCATGGGGCAGACTTCGCCAACCGAGCGCGACGTGCAACTGCTCGACCGGGAGCTCCGTGGTCACGACAACTGGTTCCAGCGAGTCGATCGCCTCTCGAACCGGTCGCTCGCCTGAGGTCAAGTCACCGAAGTGAACCTGTGCGGCATCGACGATCGCATCGTGCTCCACGTCTCCGGCGGCGGCGATCACCAGGTTGGCCGGGCGATACCAACGTTCGTGGAACGATGCGATGTCCGCCGACTCCATGGCGGAAATCGTCTCGCGATCACCCAACACCTCACGACCGAGCGCATGCTTAGGAAACAGCGACTCGTAGAGCACGATGTGAACAAGGTCGTCCGGGGTGTCGTAGGCGGCGACCAGTTCCTCGTTGATGACCTGTCGCTCCGCGTCCACGTCGCTTTCACGCAAGGCAGGTCGACGCAGGACGTCGAGCAAGAGGTTCGTGGCCATGTCACGGGCCGATGCGGGAACTCGCGCATAGAAAGCAGTGTGCTCTCGAGCCGTGAACGCGTTCATGTCGCCGCCGACCCCGTCGATCGCCTCAGCGACCGCCCGTGCGGAGCGATGATTCGTTCCCTTGAACAGGAGGTGCTCCAAAAAGTGCGAGACCCCGGATCGCTCCGGGGTCTCGTCTCGAGATCCGACGGCAAACCACGCACCGATCGACGCGCTGCGCGATCCGACGAGCGACTCGGTAACGATCCGGAGACCGTTACCGAGCGTTGTCTTTTGAATGGTCTGACCGTCCGTCAACGTGGGTCTTGTCAGCGACGACGCCCGCGCCCACCGCGGTTCGACTTCGGTGCAGGACCGAGATCGCCGAGCTCGTCAGCGAGCTCTGCGTCAAAGCTGTCCTCGAATGAGGCGACCTCACGGCTTTCGTCCTTGGACGAACCGCTGTCACTGCTGGACTCTCGTCCACCACTGTCACGTGAACCACGATCGCCACCACTGTCACGTGA